>NZ_CP027558.1:300000-423264 GCF_014854695.1 Rhodococcus rhodochrous
GGAGAAAATCCAGGTGCAGTTTGTTGAAGGTGTCGGGGTCTTCGTACTGGGGCCAGTGTCCGCAGTTCTCCATGACCGCTAGCTTGGCGCCGGGGATGTGGGAGGCGATGCGCTCTGCTTCGTCGACCGGACCGGAGGGATCTTTGGTGGTCCACAGAACCATCGTTGGCACGGTGATGCCGTGGAGGGTGGCATCGGTGATCATGTTCCGTTTGCGGGTTTCGAGGTCCTGCAAGGCCATGTTCATTTCGCATGCCTTGAGCCAGTCCGGTTGTTGGAAGATGGCCTGGCGGGTGCGGATGAGGTCGTCGGTGACCATGTTCGGGTCGGCCATGAGCCATTCGAGGCGTGCTTTGACGCGTTCCCAGCTCGGGTCTTTGGCGGCTTCCATCGACAGGGTGTAGAGCCGTTCCATTACCTGTGGGTTGGCCATGGTGCCGCCCATGGTGTTGAGCACGATCCTCTCGACTTTGTCCGGGTGGTCGTGAGCGAACTGGGCGGTGACCCATCCGCCCAGTGACTCGCCTGAGAAGGATGCCTTCTCGACGCCGATGGCATCCATGAGGTGCAGCACGTGGTCGATGTAGTGCTTGATCTCGAGCGGGTGATCGGGTTTGGCGGAGTAGCCATGGCCGATGAAGTCGATGGCCCAGACATTGAAATGCTCGGAGTGTGAACGCAGATTGCGGACATATGCTTCGGCGTGGCCGGTGATGCCGTGTAGGAAAATGAGTGTGGGCTTGGAGTCGTCCCCGGCGTGCAGATAGCGGGTGCGGTATGGGCCGGCCTGGATGAACCCCTGGCTGAACTCGACCTGGTTCAGATCGTCCCAGACGCTGGTGTACGGGCGGGTCATGCGTGTGCTCCCTCGATTGGTGTGATGCTGGCTGTGGAGGCTGGTGTTGCGTCGTCGGCGGTGACGTGCGGGACGACGATCGGTACGGCGTGGGTGCTGTACTGGGGCGTACCGCCGTTCCTGGCGCTTGGGGTCTCGTGCGGGGCGCGGTCGAGGACGATGGTGAGCGCGTTCTCGAGGTGGGTGAGTGCTTCGCTGTCGTCCCATACCGGAGCGCTGTACCGCCAGGCGACGTAGCCGTCGGGGCGCACGAGAAGAGCCCCGGCCTCATGGATTTCACGGATCTGCCGCCAGTACCCGTACGAGTCGTTGATGCCCGCTTCACCGATGACTATGGTGCGCAAGAACGGTAGGTCCAATGTGGCAGCGGCACGTTTCCATGCCTGGCCGCCGATGCCGGTGAGCAGGGTCATCTGTCCCTTGCCGGTGACGTCGAGGGTCGAGACCCGGGTACCGTCCGGGCCGACCAACCAGGCGTGTGGCAGCTTGGCGCCAGGACGAGTGGTGGCCTGCAGGTACAGTTCCCGGTCGCGTCCCCATACCTCCTCACCGGCTTCAAGGTCGGGGACCACCGCAGACGAGGCGTAACGCTGGTTGAGTTCGACGCCGTGGGCATTGAACTCGGTGTTCTTGACCTCGAGTGCCTCGTACAGGCGCTCGCGCAGGGCCGCGCCTTCGGGGGAGGGGGCTTTGAGCGTGATCAGGCCGGCGGTGACCGGGTCGTCGCTGGTGGGATCGAACCACTCGCGCAGACCGGCGTAGTCCTTGCGGGACTGGTTGGCGCGCGCGACGATCTGCCTGCCGACCGGGACCCGCTCGGGGGAGTAGGACTCGAGCAGTCCCGGTCCCGCGTATCCCTTGACGGCGTAGGCGATCTTCCAGGCAAGGTTGAATGCGTCCTGCATGGAGGTGTTCGAGCCCAGGCCGCTGCTCGGCGGATGCCGATGTACGGCGTCGCCGCCACAGAACACCCGGCCGGATTGATAATGCTCGGCCCACTGCTGATTGACGTACCAGAACGAGCGCGACACGATGTCGATGGTCAGCTCAGGGTCGCCGACAAGGGTACGGATCTGTTCGAGCACAACGTCATCGGATATGTCGGGTTCGCCCTGGGACATGTCGAAGCCCCATCCGGCGATCCACTGGCCCCAAGGTCTGATCGCCCGCAGCAGACCCATGCCGATCTCACCGAAACCGGCCTTGGAGTTGAAGATCCAATGCAGAATGCTTGGCCGGTGAGCGACGTACTTGCTCAGATCCGCGTTGAACAGGATGTAGGCGGTGCCGGCACGGGCGAGCTCGCCTTCGAAGGGCAGTCCGATCTGTTCGGCGATCTTCGAGCGGGCACCGTCGAAGCCGAGCAGGAAGCGCGCTCGCTGGGTGAACTCGGTGCCCGAGCGCACATCCCGGAATCTCACCGTGACACCGTCCTCGTCCTGGCTGTGATCGAGGTATTCGGTGTTGAAACTGATCAACGCACCGCGTTCGGCCGCGTTCTTGATCAGTACCGGTTCCATCAGGGGCTGAGGGATGTCGAGCATCGCGCACGGGCTGCCGGCGAGATAGTCGCCGTACCGGGCGCCGGTGCCCCATGTTTGCATCCGGACGATTTCTTCACCGGCCAGACTGGTGGTGAACAGGGTGTCGCCCATCTGGTCCCACGGGGTGGCGTATGTGCGGGCTTCGTCTTCGACGCCCAGGTCGCGGAGTACTTCGACGGCGCGTTGGTTGGTGATGTGCGCGCGGGGTGAGTTTGCGACCCAGGGGAACATCGAGACGGCGTGGACGCGTACACCGTAGGTGGCCAGGGCGAGAGCGGCTGTGCCGCCGGCGGGACCGAGTCCGACGATGATGACATCGGTGTCGTACGTGGAGTCGTGGTCGTTCATGGTGGTCACTTCACTTGTCCAAGGTCCGCAGGGACTGTGCGGCGTCGATGGTGGGCGGAGCCGAAAAGGATGCGGTGGCAGTTGCATTCGGTGTCGAGGTGCGCTGGTCGGCAACCAGTTGGCGTGTCGCGCCCTTGCGTCCCCAGCCGCCGGGCAGCAGGATCACCGAGACCACCGAGATGGCCGAGACGATCAGTAGGTAGAGCACGATCGAGTTGCTGGTGTTGGTGGAGGCGTACAGGGCGGTCGCAATGGTCGGGGCGAACGCCGAGCCCGCGACCTGGGAGATCGTGTAGCCGATCGAGACGCCGCTGTAGCGCACATCCGCATCGAAGATCATGGTGAACAGCGATCCGGTTACTCCGGCGGCGGGGGCCATGGAGATGCCGAAGACCAGTACCTGCGCGGTCATGAAAAGCCAGGGGTTTCCGGTGTCGATCAGTGCGAAGGCCGGGCCGATCGCCACCCCCATGGTGACGGCGCCGAGCAGGTACATGGTCTTGCGGCCGAAGGTGTCCGACAGGGCGCCGAAGACGGGATAGAGGAGGACGGCGACGAGGCCGGCGACGAACACGCCGGCCAGGGCGAAGGTGCGGCTGATTCCGGCGACGGTGGTGCCGTAGGAGACGAGATACGCCATGCAGATGTAGGCGAACACTCCCTGGGACAGGTAGGTGCCGGCAATGAGGAAGATTTCTTTCCAGTGCTTGCGGAATGCGACGGCGATCGGCATCCGCACTACAGCACTGTTGGCTTTGATCTCGGCGAAGTCGGGGCTTTCGGTCAGGGACAGGCGGATGAACAGGCCGATTACGATCAGGACCGCGCTGAACAGGAACGGTAGCCGCCAGCCCCAACTGAGGAACTGCTCGTCCGGGAGTTGAGAAGCGGCGAAGAACGCCAGGGTCGCAATGCTCGTCCCGGCGGGAGCACCCATCTGTGAGAAGGAGCCGAAGAATCCTTTCTTCGCGGTGGGGGCATGCTCGACGGCCATCAAGGTGGCGCCACCCCATTCACCGCCTACGGCGAAGCCTTGAACCAGGCGCAGCAAGGTGAGCAGGATCGGAGCGGCGATGCCGATCTGGGCGTAACCGGGTAGCAGTCCCATCAGTACTGTGGCGGCACCCATACCGACGAGAGAGATGACGAGCATCTGTTTGCGGCCGACCCGGTCACCGAAGTGGCCGAAGACGATGCCTCCGAGGGGTCGGGCGAGGAATCCGACGCCGAAAGTAGCGAAGGACAACAGGATTCCGATAGCAGGTGAAGCATCGGGGAAGAACAAGGTGGGGAAGACCAGTGCGGCCGCGGTGCCGTAGATGAAGAAGTCGTAGTACTCGACGGTGGTCCCTACGAAGCTGGCCAGGGCCACCCGCATCGGGGAGGTCTTCGTTGCGGAAGTCGGCGCGGTGGTCACGGTGTGGTTCCCCCGCTGCGAGGGGCGGGGCAGGCTGGCACTGCGAACAATGCTGGGTGCGAGGCGGTCATGGCCGCGCCTTTCGTCTGAGATTCGTCGGGATGTCGAAGAGGGCCGCCGCAGAAAGGGGCCGAGCAACTGGAATGCTAGACGTCTAGTTTCGAAGCTACTCCAGCGCGAATGGTGACGCAAGTCTCTGTCGGAGGAGGCTGGATCGCTCTGTGGCGATCAATGTGATGCGGCGCTGCCTGAAGATACAGCGCCGCAGGCGGGGCGGAAGCCTGTAGGCCTGTCTGGTCGCACAGAACCCGTTACAGGGAGCGGCTCACCATCAGCGCGATGGCTGAGCACTCGATTCGTCGCGAATGACCGCGATCGTGCCGACGATATGGCGCTCCATCGCCTCACGCGCCGCAGCGGCATCGCGATTTCGGATCGCCTCGGCGATCTCGTGATGGTCGTGCTGGCGGTCGGGTAACGCACTCGCGAGCGGGTTGGTGATGCCGGCGGTGTTGATCAGGAAATCCGACAGATCCCACATCCGCTGACTGGTCTCCTCCATGATCCGTGAATGCGCCATCGCATGGATGGCGGCATGGAATTCCCTGTTGTGAACTCGGTATCCGTGGGCGCGGACCTCGGGATCGTCGGAGGCGATCAAGGCATCGACGCGTGCAGAGATCAGATCCAGTTCCCGCACCTGCGCCTCGGTTCGCCGCGTGGCCGCCACCGCAGCAATGGCTCCTTCGAAACCACCGAACAGGGTGAAGAAGTCCTCGACCTCACGCGGGGTGTAGGAAACGACCTCGCATCCGACCTGAGGGACGATGTAGACCAGTTTGTCGCTCGAGAGGCGACGCAGGGCATCCATGACCGGCTGTTTGCTCACCCCGAATTCCTGCCGAATCGACTCGACGACGATCTTCTCGCCAGCTGTATAGCGGCCTTCGAGCAATCGGGTCTTCAAGATGTCGTAGAGCGCGGAGGACAGGCGTGCCCCGGAGGTGCGGACGTGCGCAAGGAGGGCGGCAGCCTCGGTGCTAGCCGTAGGGCCGGGATCGGTCGAGGTCATCGGCTCAGGCTTTCCGTCGGTTATCGGTGGTGCTGGGAGTTGAAGGCAGCGACTTGCATTCTAGTACTTGTGGTGTGAGTCACTGTGGGCTACCTTCATCTGGAACGCTAGCATTCCAGTTCGCGATCGGTAGGCAGCATCCCCAATCGCGGAATTCACTCCGGAGGCATGCACACCCGCAGTGAGGCCGTCGGACACATCCCCGCTACGACGGGTAGGACGAGCCAAGTGCACACCACCGGGCCCCGTGCAAGGAGAAAACTTATGGAATTCTGTATCGGCACCTGCGCCAAAATCGACCAGGTCGCGATGGTGAAGCAGGCCGAGGACCTCGGGGTCACTCACTTCGGTGTCGGCGAAGGCCCGTTGCTGTTCTCCGATCCGTACCAGTTCCTCGCACTGGCTTCGCAGCAGACCACCGGCATCCACCTGGGCACCATGGTCACCAACCCATTGACCCGCATCGCCCCGGTCACCGCGAACTCCATGGCCACTCTCAATGCCTTGGCGCCAGGCCGAACCTTCCTCGGTATCGGTACCGCCAACAACGCGCTGCGTTCCATGGGCAACCGCACCGCGAAGATCTCCGAACTGTCCCACGCCATCGAGGTCTCCCGTGAACTGATGGCAGGCCGCCGGGTCAACCACACCTGGCTCGGACAGTCCCGGGACGTGGAGTTTCTCGACAAGGAAAGTGGCTTCTACAACGTCACCGACCACATCCCGATCTGGGTTGCTGCCGGCGGGCCCCGCGGTCTTGCCGAAGCAGCCAAATACGCCGACGCCGTCGTCTACTGCCTCGGACCGAACATCGACATGATCCAGATGATTCGTAGGCTCCTGGACAAAGCCGTCGCCGATGCCGGACGAGCCCCAGGCTCTGTCAAGCTCGTCTCGTTGTCCTGGTTCTACCAACTCGGCAACGGAGAAACCTGGGAAGACGGCGTCACCAACGGCTTCGGATCCGGACCGATCAGCTCATGCATCACCAACGCCGGACTGATGGACCAACACCGCGACGAACTCGGCGACTCGATCGTCGACGCCTCACTCACCGCCGCCCAGCAATACCTCGGCGACCCGAAATCCGCGGACCAACCGCACTACCTCGACGTCTGGGCGAAGTACCTGCGCGGCCTCGACCCCCGGCACCGTCCGATCATCACCAAGGAACTCGTCGACTACTGGTGCCTGTATGGCTCTCCTGCCGAGCTACGAGAAAAAACAGCCCTGATGCGCGAGGCCGGCGTCGACATCCTTCAAGTCTTCCTGTCCAACCCACGCACAGCCGCCCGCGACATCGACAACATCGGGCATTCGATCCTCGCCCACGCCTGATCCTTCCCCGTTCTGCCCAGGAGATACTGATGGAACTCGACCCGCGTACCACTGCGCTCGTGGCTGTCCACTGTCAAGGCGACGTCGTCGAACCTACCGGCGCCTTCGCCGACTTCTTCTACCAGCAGGTGACCGAGCGCAAGGTCATCGACCGCATAGCCACGCTCATCACCGCCGCCCGTACCGCCCACACCACGATCGTCTACACCCGGGTCGCATGGAAGCCGGACTTGTCCGATCTCGACGCCAACTCGCCCCTACTCGGCATCGTCGCCCAATCCGGTTGCCTCAAGGAAGGCAGCGAACTCGCCGAGATCATCGAACCCCTCACGCCGCATGATGAGGACATCGTGCTCACTCACCAGCGCATCGGAGCCTTCGCCCGTACCGACCTCGACACCATCTTACGCAGCAAAGGCATCACCACCCTCCTCTTCGCCGGTGTGGCCACAAACGCCTCCGTCGAGGGAACAGCCAGGGTCGCAGGCGATCTCGGATACCGAGTGGTGATCGTCGAGGATGCATGCTCTGCGACCAATCTCGCAGCGCATCAAGCCAGCATCGACTCCCTCGCGCTACTGGCCGAGATCAGCACAGTTGACGAAGTCCGCGCTGCTTTGGCTACGACGATCACCGGCACCCCGGTCTGACCGCCGACACCCAGTTCTCGGGCACAGCGCGTCGATGCCTATCCGCCCTCACATTGCTGATCTCAGACCAAAAAACCGTCTACATCAGCAGTTCGTATGTGAAGGCCACCATTTGGGGTCTGTCAGGTAATCGGTGGATCCGGTTCTGGCGCATCGGTTTAGTTCTCACTCGGGGTGATCCGACCCTCGAACGTGATAGCGAACGCGTTCAACGCCGGCTTCCACCTCATCGCCCATCGTGCTCTTCCCTTCCCGGTCGGGTCCAGCGCCCGGGTCGCCAAATACAGACACTTCAACGCGGCTTGCTCGTTGGGGAAATGTCCGCGGGCCCGGGTCGCCCGGCGGTACCGCGCGTTGATGCTCTCGATCGCGTTGGTGCTGCAGATGACGCGTCTGATCTCGGGGTCGTAATCGAGGAACGGCACGAATTCGCTCCAGGCGCTGCGCCACAGCCGGATGATCGCCGGGTAGCGCGGGCCCCATTTGACGGCGAACTCGTCGAACCGCTCGCCGGCCGCGGCCTCGTTGGCTGCGGTATAGATCGGCCGCAGATCCCGGCTCATCTCATCCCAGTACCTACGTGACGCATAGCGGAAGGTGTTGCGCAGCAAATGGATCACACACGTCTGGACGATCGCGCGGTCCCACACCGTGGTGATGGCCTCGGGTAGGCCCTTGAGTCCGTCACACACCACGATGCACACGTCACCGGTCCCGCGATTCTTGATCTCGGTCAGGACGGCGAGCCAGAACTTTGCACCCTCGCCGCCGTCACCGGCCCACAACCCCAGGATGTCGCGATGCCCGTCTACGGTCACGCCGATCGCGACGTAGACGGGCCGATTGGTGACCTGCCCGTCGCGAATTTTGACGTGGATCGCGTCGATGAACAGCACCGGATATACCGGATCGAGCGGCCGGACGGACCACTCCGTCATTTCGGCGAGCACCTTGTCGGTGATCTTGCTGATCGTCTCCTTCGACACCGTGGCGCCGTAGACGTCGTCGAAGTGGGCGGCGATCTCACCGGTGGTCAGACCCTTCGCCGACAGCGACAAGATGATCTCGTCGACCCCGGTCAGGCGTCGCTGACGTTTCTTGACGATCTGCGGATCGAACGAGGCATCGGTGTCTCGCGGAACCTGGATCTGCACCGGGCCGATCTCGGTCAGGACGGTCTTGGTGCGCCGACCGTTGCGGGAATTCCCACTGTTACGTCCTTCTACCTGGTTTTTCTCGTAGCCGAGGTGCTCGTCCATCTCCGCTTCGAGGGCGGTTTCGAGCACGGTGGCGGTGAGTTGGTTGAGCAGTCCGTTCGGGCCGACCAGCTCGACGCCGTCGGCTTTGGACTGGGCGAGCAGTTGCTGCGCCAGCTGTTGGGGATCGATCTTCTGCTGATCCATGGGATCGAGTGTTTCGGTCATGATGGTGCCTTCTCGCCAAGCAAGCTCGGCGTGTCGGCCAAAACCAGATCAACCGTTATCCCGACAGTCCCACCATTTGCGACGCCCGCCTCGCCCGGCACATGCCCGAAGGAACTTCGACGGTATGTGCTTGTGCGGTCCCGGTGAGCGGCTCCGTGGGGTGTTCTGTGAGGTATGCACTCGCGCCAAATAGAGCTGACACCGCGATACCGTCGGGCTGGCAGGAGTGCGCCGATCACTTTCCGTGCCGCCGGCACATCACCGGAAAGCATCGACGTTCTCCTCGGCCATTGCGCGAAGGTCTTGGCAGCTGCACGCGAAACGGCGGCAGCAGGCGTCTGCACCGTCGCGGTCGCTGGTCGGAGATGCCGATAGCCCTACACGGAGATCGGTCGCCCGTTGAGCAGTGTCCGTCGTAGGGCGCCATGTGCAATGCCGTTGGTCTCAAGATCCCAGCTGTGGCATCTGCATGCGGTCCGGCGCGTTGGCCTGTCGGTGTTGTCTATGGATTGTCGGGGTCGAGTGTGAGGTGGTGGGTGATGATGTCGTGGGCGATGAGGGTGATCCTGCGGTGTTGGGTGTATGCCATTGCTTGTAATCGGGCGAGGGCGTCGCCGGCGGAGATCTGGAGTTGGACAGCGAGCATTCCTGCGGCGATATGGACGTTGCCGCGGGGGAACAGTGCGGGGTCCAGCATCGGAGAGGAGGTACGGGTGGGGTCGAGTTCATCGACGAGGGTGAGGCCGAGGGTGGCGGCGTAATCGGTGGCGATGCGGTAGTGCGGGGTCTCGAGGGGGCCGGGTCTGGTTCGGTAGAGCTCGAGGACGCCGATATTGGCGGCCTTGTCTACCGTGAGGGGGAAGGCGAAGAGGTCGCGGACGCCGAGGTCGAGTACTTCGGAGGTGAACATCGGCCAGCGGGTGGCGGTGGGGTCTGCGAGGTCGGGGTGTATCTCGGGGACGGATGTGCGGTATGCGGTCAGACATCCCTGGATCTCGGATGTCAAGCAGCGATGATGGGTTGACGATGTGACTAGGCGGTCGCCTGGTCATAGTGCGTGTGGGTCTTGAGGCAGCCGTGAAGGATGCCGACGAGCCGATTGCCGACCTGCCGCAGAGCGGCGTTGTGGCTGACGTTGCGGGCGCGGAGTTGGTCGTAGTAGACACGCACCTGCTCATCGTGCAGGATCGCGCAGGAAGCCTGCATGTGCAGGGCATCGACAAGCCGATCGTTGTGTACGTGCCTGGCGGAGACCACTCGCGTTTTGCCGGACTGCCTGGTGATCGGACTGGTCCCGGCGTAATTCTTGCGTGCCTTTGCGCTGGCGTATCGGCCCGGGGCGTCCCCGAACTCGGCAAGCACCCGGGCACCGAGAACGACGCCGAGACCGGGCTGGCTGAGCAGGATCCCAGCGTCCGGGTGCTCACCAAAATGCGTCGACACGTCTTTCTCGAGGTTCGCGATCTCGGTGTTCAACGTCGTCAGAATCGCAACGAGCGACCGCACCGTTGCCGCATATGCCGCGCTCACCGGACCGGGTTGACCGAGGTGCTCGGCGCGCAGCGCCTGCTGGAGTGCCGCCGCTTTGGTCTCGATGTCACGGCGGCCCTTCAACGCGGCGGTGATCTGCCGCAAGGTGAGCGCGGCGGCCGCGTCCGGGGCAGGAGCCTTGGTCAGCAGGGCCAACACCGTGGTGGAGGTAAGTCCGAGCGGTGTGTAGGCCTCGAGCGCGGCGGGGAAGTAGTCCCGCAACGCCACCCGCAGCCGCAGCAGGTGGCGGGTACGTTCCCAGATCAACGTCTGATGCGCGCGGGCGACGACCTTGACTGCCTCCGCGACCTCGGAGTCCGCGGCAACCTCACGAAGTTGATGCCGGCGGGTGCGGAGCATGTCGGCGAGGGCGTGCGCGTCTCCCTTGTCGCTCTTGGCTCCGGAGTTTCCGAGGATTTCCCGATGTCGCGCAGCCTGTTTCGGATCGACACTGAACACGGTGTAGCCGGCTGCCAGCAGTGCTTGTACCCAGGGTCCGCGGTCGGTTTCGATGCACACCAGCACGTCGGCACACTCGGTGTCGTCGTCGGCGAACCGTCCGGCGAGTTCCCCGAATCCGCGGATCCCCGCTATCCCTTCCGGCAATCGTTCGCGTCGCAGGACTCGGCCGTGTTCGTCCTGGACTTCCACGTCGTGGTGGTCTTCGGCCCAGTCGTCTCCGATGTACAACAACCTGCACCTCCTGGATCGTCGAGCGTCCGGCGGCAGCCTGCAGGAAGTTCGTTCGCGGACTAATGGTCGAGTGCTCACGGCCTCGGCCGGGCACGACATCCCACCAGCGATGCAGACCTCCTGGCACGCTGGTGGAGGCCCGGTCTGACCTCAGGACTCGGCCAATCGGTCCAGTCGGGGAGAGTGCTCATCCACCAGCGGCTACCAGGTGCCAAGTCTGCCTGACCGGCCAGCCTTGGTGCCTCCCATTAGTCAGGGGCCTTCACGCAGGGTGAATTGGAGTTCGTCGACCTGCTCAGCGATGGTATCGGTGGCGTAGACCAGGTCTCGGGTGGCGAATCGTGCATGTAGCCGGCCGCACTCGTTCCTGCAGGGGCAAGGAGTGGGAGCGCCGGGTGTGGCCCGGCAAGAGCGGGTCATCGGGTCACGGCTCGGGTCGGTCGCGAGATAGAGGGTTGCATGCGAGCGGGTGATTTCACGGGTGAATTGCCTACTCGTCGGTAACAAATGGGCCGCAGAGATCGGTGTCCGGTATGTGAACTGGGGTTTCTGGCTGATTGTCGCGTGGCTTGCCGTATCGGTGACCTTCGCTGCTGTCTTCGGTCGTGTCATCCGCGCCCGCGACCAACGTGAGATACCGCCACTTGACCAGGACAACGACGGCGAACGGTCGCGACGCACGCCAGCCGAGGCATGTAAGTGCAAGCGGAGGATGCCGTTATAAGGTGCCCCACCTCGGGCGCCGCCCACCGAAATCGCCGACCAGCGTTATGCCCATCTCGACGATCCCCATGTTCTGGCAACCGAGGACCATACCGCGCGCCGAGGCTGTGTGGCCGTCAGGCATGAGGAGATTCGATCCGCACGTAGCTAACAAGCACCAGGTCCGCCCTGGCGCACGCAGTGTCGTCTCCCTGCTGATGAACCCGCAGGTGCAGTGGCGAACCTGTCGACGGCGTTCGCCTCTACGACCACACCCAGTATCTCCCCCTGGGGGTGGCTACACGTAGTCTGCCGGGACGCTCGTCGGCGGTCGCTCACAAGGTCATCCAGACATCGACTAGTTCACCCAGGTCGAGACCGGTGTCCATGGTGGGGTGGATGTGGAGTTCGGTACCGCGCAGTGCTCTGCACGATGCCACGCTGTGGTGGGGTCATGGCGCACGAGACCCGCGCATTCGCTCTGGTCGCACAACCGTTTACGTGTTCAGTCGGGTTGGTGCAAGCGGTGCCGTCACGGTGGAAGCAGGTGAAGCGCTCTATGGGAAGGCGTACCCGGTTGCGGATCCGATCGGTGGCATCGGCCGTTCGGAAGGTCGCGGTGGGTCGGCCGTGCCAGAGCGGAGCCGACGTCCATCGTGGGGTGAGTCCGGGTCCCTTCGGAGGCCGCGGCGTACGGGTGGCGTCGTCGTTCCGCTTCTCGACGGCCTGCGGGACCAAAAATTTTCACTGTCAGAAAAAATAAGTGCTGAGAAACCATTGATCTCAACGGTCGATCGCTATAAATTCATCGGCAGTGAAGATCTGGTCGTCATCACAGCCGACGGTGTCCCAGACTTGACGCCCTGACTTCCCGCCGCTCGCATCGCCGAGGGGTGGAAAACATCCGACGGTCTTTCCGGCCGATCGATCAGCGCTATGTGAGGAGATATTGATGCATGCAGAAATCGCTGGGGCAGGTCTATCCGGCCTTGTCCTCGCCTCCGCTCTGGCACGAACCGGTTGGACGGTACGCGTCCACGAGAAAAGCAGTGAACTGCGTGAAATCGGTGCTGGTATCTATCTGTGGGAAAACGGATTACGTGCCCTCGAGGCGATCGGAGCTTACGAAGCCGTGACTGCCCGGGCCGAGCGCCTCGATGAGCCGACCCTGCGTGATCACAACGGCAGCACACTGCAGACCGAGTGGCTGCGCAGCAAGCGGCTGTATACGGTCGGTCGCCGGCATCTTCATCGGAGCCTGGTCGATACGGCGACCGACCTGGGAGTGGAGATTCGTACCGAGTCACCGATTGTCGGAGCTGAGACCGGCGGTGTTCTCATCGGATCGGACGGAAACCGATACCCGGCCGATCTCGTCGTCGGTGCCGATGGCGTCTACTCGCGTGTGCGCGAATCTCTCGGGCTGCGGACGAAGATGGTCGACCTCCATGACGGGGGTGGGCGCCACCTCATCCCGCGGACCAGCGAAGACCCGGTCCGGCGTGCAATCGAACAGTGGAACGGCGGTCGCCGCATCGGTGTAGTCCCTTGCTCTCCGGACGAAACCTATATCTTCTTGTGCTGTCCCGCAGACGATCTCGAAGGGCGGCAGCAGCAGCCGTTCGACCCGGAAACGTGGATCGAGAGTTTCCCCGACTTCCGATCACAGCTCGAGCGGATCCCTACCAACGGAGAAGGACGGTGGGCGCCGTTCTACGACGTGCACGTTTCGAGCTGGTTCTCCGGTCGCGCTGCGCTCCTTGGGGACGCTGCCCACGCCATGTCGCCGAATCTTGGACAAGCTGCCTGTGTCGCTATGACCAATGCTGTCGCTTTGGCTCTGGCGTTGCGCCAAAGCCATTCGATCGACCGCGCATTGCGCATCTGGGAAAGTGAGCAGCGTGAGATGAGCGATGGGGTGCAGAAGTACTCGCGCATCTACGGCCAGGTCGGAACGCAGTGGCCGAACCCGCTGCTCGGCGTGCGATCCTCGGTGGTTCGACGTTTCCTCCGTACGAAGTCGGCTCAAACCGCCATCAACTTCGCTTCGGAAATCTTCCCTGAGGGCGAACTCGTCAAAGCTCCCTGAACTGCCGCCTGCGACCAGCGACTCTACGGGTGTTTGTCGATCCTCGACCTGAGCATGCTGGCGTCAACACAAGGAAGTAGGTGCGCACATGCACGCCTCAGCGCCGCGATATGCAGGAGTTTCTGCTCTACTCTTCGCCTCTGCCCTCGTCTTGTCTGCCTGCGCCCACGACACGGGCGCGACAGACCGCATTCCCAGTGCCGACACATCGGGCCGGCCTTGGTCGGTCGACGCGCTTCTGACCGACTGCAGCGCAGCAGATGTGGAGTCGTCCGGGTGCATCGGCCCCAACACGGAAGGCACGTACACCTCTCTTTCGAGAGACGACGTCAGCCGGCCGTGGCGCCTGTGTTCGGTATTGCCGCACATGAAGGATTCGACCTGGATCGGCGTCAACTACGGCCAGGTGAGTCAGGCCAGGTCGCTGGGAGTGGCACTGTCGACCAGCGACGCGGGTGGGTACGGCAATTTGTCCCAACAGATCTCCCAAATCGAAGACTGCGTGTCATCCGGCGCGGACGCAATTCTGCTGAGCGCCGTGAGCTTCGATTCCCTCAACAATGCCGTCCATGATGCAACCCTGGCCGGAATCCCTGTGATCGACGTCGGCAACGGTGTCTCCAGCCCGGAAGTCGCCGGTCATGTGCTCCAGGACTATATCGACATGGGCCGGATGATCGGCGAGCATCTGGCCGACCTGGACAGGCCTTTACGCGTAGCGCTGCTGCCCGGCCCGGCAGGAGCCGGGTGGGCCGAACGATCGGTCACCGGTTTCACGAATGCGATCGAGGGGTCACAGGTCAACATCGCCGACGTCAAGTACGGAGATACGGGCAAGGAAGTCCAGCTGAGGCTGATAGAAGATGTACTGGCGTCCAATCCAGACCTCGATGCCCTGGTGGGCAATGCGGTCATGGCGGAGGCCGCGACACGAGTTGCCGCAGAGCGTGGTCTCATCGGCAAGCTCGGTATCTACAGCACGTATGTGACACCCGAACTCGTCGACCTCATCGGCGCCGGGCGCGCCAATTGCGGTCCTTCCGAACAGTCGACACTGATCGGGCAGATGGCGGTCGACTACGCAGTTCGGATTCTCGAAGACGTTCCCGCTGCCGGTGATGTCGAACGCTACGCTCCCGTCCCCATGGTGGCCTGCGGGCCGACCGAAGGGGACTTCGACAACATCGACAGCTTCGATCTGGCGGGCAGCTTCGCGCCGAGCGAATTCCGTCCCACTTTCTCTGTAGAGGGCACACAGTGACCACAGATTCCTACCCCGATCTGGTTCTGCACGGCCAGGTCCTGACCATGTCCAACCGCTCCGACGTGACTACTGTCGTGGTCCGAGACGGTCGGATCAGTGATCTCGGAGACGACAGTTTGCTCCATCATCATGTCGGTCTCGGTGCCGACATCACCGAGATAGAGGGCATACTCCTTCCGGGTTTTGTCGATCCTCATACGCACTTCTCCCAATACGCTGCGGCTCGGGCCACTGCCATCGACTGCCGTGTGCCGCTGGTCCGTACGATCTCCGACGTTCTCGATGCTCTGCGTGACGGACTCCGAGCGCAACGGTTCTGCGGGCCGTGGCTCGTGGGGTACGGGAACTTGTTCTTCGATCAGAAACTGGCGGAAAGGCGGCTTCCGACGCGTGAAGAGCTCGATCGGGTCTCCACTCGTCATCCCATCGTGGTTCATTGCGGTGGCCATGTTTCGGTGCTGAACACCGCAGCCCTGGAACGCGTGCGTGTCGAACGATTCATCGGCAGCACCGAAGGGCTGTGGGGACGGCCGGTCATCGATGTCGACAAATCGGGACGTCCAACCGGCCTCGTTGCCGAAATCGATCGCCATCTGGGAATTCCTGAACCCGATCACGATGAACTGGTCGAGGCCTTCGCCACTACCTACCGCACCGAGTTCCTGAAATACGGAGTGACAACGATCGGGGAAATGCTCGAGTCCGAGCACTATCTCGATGCCCTCAGCGCCGCATCAACGGATGGCAGCGTCCCCGCGCGGTTCGGGCTCTATGCGATGGCACCCTCCTTCGCCCCTCACGAGCGGGCGCTGTCCTGGGTACGCGAAGCCATCCTCCCGGCTCGTCTGACCGCTTGTGGCACCAAGGTATTCGCCGATGGCGGTTATTCAGCGCGCAATGCAGCCAGCAACGCTCCGTACTCGGCCGATCACGCACCGTACGCAGGTTATCGAGGCAAGCTGAACCTCGAGCGTCCTGCCCTAGTTGCGGCCGTCGAGGACACGCAAGCTGCGGGCGTGCAGCTGGCCATTCACACCAACGGCACACGTGCGCAGCAAGAAGCGCTCGATGCAGTGGCGATGGTCGGTGGCGTCCGTCGTGGTGGCGTACGTATCGAGCATCTCGGCAACGTGTTGGACGACCCCAGCACCATTCGTCGATGGCGCGACACCGGGGTCCTGCCGGTGATGCAGCCCGGGTTCCTGCGCAACTTCATTGCGGACTTCGTGCCGATGCTGTTCCCGGCGACCGGGACCCGGGGGCGCATGCCGCTGCGCACAATCCTCGATGAAGGTATCTGGCCCGCCTTCAGTTCCGATGTGGCCGTTGGAGGCGAGATCGGGGCAAGCAACCCCTTGTCCACCATCGCGGCTTCGGTCGACAGGCTCGGTTACTGGGACCGCCCGGTAGAACCCCACGAAGCGATCTCCGTCGGTGAGGCGCTGCGCTGCCACAGCCTGGCCGCTGCCGAAGCACTCGGGATGACAGGCGAGGTCGGCACCATCGATATCGGAGCACGGGCGGACATGGTCGTTCTCGACCGCGACCCGCGCACGGTGGACATCGAGACGATCCGTGACGTGGGTGTACGACAGGTCTGGATCGACGGTGTGCTCGAGTACGAGGCGGCGCCGGTATGAACTCTGTGATCACACTGCACTCGGTGGGCAAGAAATTCGGCCCCGTCACAGCGCTCGCCGATGTCTCGCTCGATATCCGAGCGGGCGAGGTTCATGCGCTGATGGGGGAGAACGGTGCCGGCAAGTCGACATTGATCAAGGTACTTGCCGGTATCCACCAGCACACGTCGGGCACTGTCCGGGTCGACGGTCGGGAGGTCCGTTTCACCAGTCCACAGGATGCTCGCGCCGCAGGTATCCGGACCGTCTTCCAAGAGCTCACCATCGTCCCGTCCCTGACTGTCGCGGAAAACGTCGTCCTCGGGGAAGCGCCCGGTTCACGGATGTTCGTCCGGCCGGCACAGATGCGCCGGGAAGCCTCTCGAGCGTTGGCGCAGTTGGGTGTCGATCTCGACGTCGATCGTCCGGCGAGGTCGTTGACGCGCTCCGAGCAGCAGCTCGTCGAGATCGCACGCTCGCTCCGACACGAGCCTCGTGTTCTGATCCTGGACGAGCCGACGGCATCGTTGGGACACGAGGAAAGCCGGCAGCTGCTCACAATCGTCGACGGACTTCGTGGACGCGGTGTGGCAGTGCTCTACGTCAGCCACCGAATGGCCGAGATCGTGGAGATCGCTGACCGAGTAACCGTGCTGCGTGACGGCAGATACGTCGACACCTCCTGCCGGCCGGTCGTAGAAAGCGATCTCGTCGAGCGTATGACCGGACGGTCCGCTCAGTCGCTCTACCAGCACACCTCCCGTACCCCGGGTGAGGAGGTCCTCCGGGTGGAGAAGCTCAACACCGCCTTGCTGCGGGAGGTGAGTGTGACGGTGCGCCGTGGAGAGGTCGTCGGCATCGCAGGTCTCATCGGGTGCGGGAAGTCGGACATCGGCAGGGCCCTGTTCGGCCTGGAACCGTCTACCGCTCAGGGCGTGACCCTGGCCGGTTCTCCCGTGCACCCGAAACGACCATCGCAGATGCTTCGTCACGGACTGGTCTACTATCCCGCGGACCGTCGACGTGAGGGCATCGTTCCGATGCGCGCCGCGCGCGAAACCATGACGATGGGAGCCCACAGAGCCGGAGGACTCACCGGATTCGGTGTGGTTCGCGGCAAGCAGGAACACGCGTTGTGCGAGAAGGTGGCGGCGAGTCTCGACATGCGCCCCCGCGATCTCGAACGGCCGATCCGCTCCTATTCCGGAGGCAACCAGCAGAAGGCAGTTCTGGCCCGCGGCATGCTGCACAACGCTGATGTCCATGTCTTCGACGAGCCCACGGTCGGAATCGACGTCGGCGCCAAGGCCGATGTCTATCGGCTCCTCGGCGACTACACCGACAGTGGCTGTGGAGTAATCGTGATCTCTTCCGACCTGACCGAATTGGTAGGGGTGAGCGACCGAATCTATGTCATCGCCGAGGGGCGTGTCACCGCCCACCTCAGCGGTCGAGAGATAACCGCCGACAGCGTCGGACGTGCGATGTTCGGCTTGCCGGCACACACCACACCGACGTGCGATTCCCATTCCCGGACAAAGGAAACGGTCTCATGACCACTGCAGCCGTAGGGCACGATGCCCGTACCGAACCGCAACTGATGCTGCGCCGACTCAACGATTACCTACTGCCCGCGATGTTGATCGTGATGGTGGTGGTCTTCGCGGCACTCGAACCCCAGTTCATGGACGGTTCCAATCTGGTGAATGTTGCTCGGCAGTCCGTGTTTTTGTTGTTCATCACTCTGGGGCAGATGATCGTGCTGATCCACGCGCAACTCGATCTGTCCGTCGGTGCAACCGTGGCGGCCACCAGCGTGCTGGTAGCAACTGCGACTCGTGAGGTCGTGCCCGCCGCCAGCGTCCCTGTCGGGCTCCTCGTCGGACTGGGAGCAGGAGTGGTGATCGGGCTCGTCAATGGTGCCATCGTTGCCTTCGGTAGGGTTCCGTCGTTCATGGCTACGCTCGGCACCACGTCGGTACTGACCGGACTCGCCTTGATCATCTCGAACGGCGCGCCGGTCACCGGGATTCCGCTCACTTTCTCCGACATCCTCGGCACCTCACGGATCCTGGGCATCCCCGTTTCCGTGCTCCTGGGTTTGGCGACGATAGCTGTGATCGGACTGCTGCTCGGACGCTCCAGAATCGGCCGCGATATGTATGCCATCGGTGGTAATGCCGAGGCGGCCCGTGCAGCAGGTATCGATGTGCGTCGCACGATGTTGATCGGATTCGTCTTGTGCTCGGTACTTGCAGCGTTGGCGGGGGTTCTTCTCACCGCGCGCGTCGGCTCCGGTGAAGCGTCCCTCGGAGGAAGCTATGTCATGTTGTCGATCGCTGCAGCTGTGCTGGGTGGAACCTCTCTGTTCGGAGGCGAAGGGAAGGTCTGGCGGGTTGTCGTAGGGGTGCTGTTTCTGGGGGTGCTCAGTAACGGCATGAACCTCCTTCACGTTTCCAGTTATGTCCAACAGCTTGTGATCGGTGCCGTGTTGATCTGCGCGGTGGGGCTCGAGCGATTGAGGGAGGCCACGTGAGGTACATGGCTCACCGCTTACAGCGCCGATGCATGGGTAAAGTGCGGGTGGACATGTCAACCGATCACCGACTTCTGAGGAACTAGTGAGCAAGCTCGACGGCCCCGAACAGATCGGCGCCGAGGTGCGAAGTGCGCGCAAGAAGCGCGGAATGACCCTTCAGCAGTTGTCCGAGCAGACCGGATTGTCGATCGGATATCTGTCCATGCTCGAACGAGGCCGATCGAACCCCTCCTTGGCATCGTTGCTCCGGATCGCCGGGGCCCTCAACCTCCCGATGTCGGCGCTGATGGCCGACTCGACAATCCCTGAAGCCGGCCCGTCGGATGAAAAGCCCGGTAACGGCCCTCATCGGCATGCTGTGCACCCCTCCGGAATGTACCGGGATCGCTTCATCACCCCTGCCGACGCGAAGACGATCCAGGTCCTCGAGGCGATCCTCGAGCCCGGAGACCAGTCCCGCGTCGCCCCGTACAAGCACGATGAGGAAGAAGAACTGATCCTCGTCCTCGACGGAGAGCTCGAGTTCAGGTCGGGGGAGATGACGCGCCTTCTGAAACAGGGCGAGTCATTGCTCGTCGATCCTCGCATCCCGCATTCTTATCGCAACCCAGGTTCGATTGCTGTTCGCTGGCTGTGGATTTCAGCCAAAGTCTGAACAAGCCGGCTCATTCTTCTCGTCGCCACTCTGTCACGATTGTTCTGCATGTTCCGAGGAGGAACCTGTGCCCGACCACACCTTCATCGTCGAGGATCCAGCCTCGCTGGAAACCCTCGCACAGATCCCGGACATGGGCCCGGACGATGCTCGACATGCTGTCGAGCGTGCCCATCTCGCGCTCGTCCCGTGGGCGCGCCGTGCGCCCCAGGAGCGCGCGGACATCCTGATGCGGACCTACGAGCTGATGCTCGAACAGTCCGAGACACTCGCCGAACTCATCACCCGTGAGAACGGCAAATCGCTCACCGACGCTGCCGCCGAGGTTCGCTACGCAGCCGAATTTTTCCGCTGGTATGCCGAAGAGGCTGTCCGGCCCGAAGGCAGCTACGGCACGGCTCCCGGTGGAACCAGTAGAACGATCGTCACCCACAGACCGGTAGGGGTAGCAGCCCTCGTGACGCCATGGAACTTTCCGGCTGCGATGGTGACGCGCAAGGTGGCACCTGCACTCGCTGCGGGCTGTTCGGCAGTTCTCAAGCCTGCCGCCGAAACCCCACTGACCGCTCTGGCTATCGCGGATCTGCTGTCGGATGCCGGCGCCCCGGACGACCTGCTGACGGTGGTCACGACGTCTGATCCGGGCCCGGTCGTCGATGCATGGCTCGGTGATGAGCGTGTCCGCAAACTGTCGTTCACCGGGTCTACCCGGGTCGGCCGCCTCCTGTTGCGGAGCGCCGCGGATCGTGTCGTGAACTGCTCGATGGAACTGGGCGGCAACGCGCCTGTCATTGTGGCGGCAGATGCCGACCTCGACCGAGCGGTCGCCGGCACGATGGTGGCCAAGTTCCGCAACGGGGGCCAAGCGTGCACCGCAGCGAACCGCATCCTGGTGCACGAAGACATCGTCGAGCGCTTCACGGAGAAGCTGAGCGAGCAGGTCTGTCGGCTCGAGGTCGCGGCCGCACATTCCGGTGCCGACATCGGCCCGATGATCAACGAACGCGAGCGTGACCGCTTGAACAAGCTCATCGCCTCGGCGGTGGCCGACGGTGCTCGTGTGACCTGCCAGGCGCAGCTGCCCGATCTTCCTGGCCACTTTGTCGCCCCGACCGTCCTGGTTGATGTCGACCCCGGCGCCGCTCTTCTCCAGGAGGAACTGTTCGGTCCGGTGGCGCCGATCGTGGTCTGGAGGAATGAGGAAGAAGTCGTCGAGCTGGCGAATGCTACCGAGCACGGGCTGGCCGCCTACGTCTTCGCCGGTGACCTGGCGTACTCGATCAGGCTCGCGGAACAGCTCGAGGCCGGGATGGTCGGGATCAACCGAGGTGTCGTGTCCGATCCATCGGCGCCGTTCGGTGGCGTCAAGCAGAGCGGGTTGGGACGCGAAGGGGCGCGCGACGGAATTCGAGCTTTCCAGGAGACCCAGTACCTCAGCGTCGACTGGCCACAGTGACAACGAGAGCTTCGGACGTCCGCTCATCACGCTGTCCTCGTCCTTCGGCCGTGCGGGTCATGTCCGCAATCTCGTGAACATGCTGATCGCCTAGGCCAGGTCGCCGTGCACCTTTGGTCTGCAAGTGCACGGTGACCTTGCCCTAGCCTTTGCCTCACGGGTATCAGTTGCAGGTGAGCTCGTTGCCACCTCTTCGAGCTCTCGGTGGCAGTGATGGGTGATCTGCTCACGGTCCATGCCGGCCGGTCCGCCTGGATTTCGTTTTCACCGTCAGAGTCGTTCATAGCCCGGGGATGCGGCCACCGCATGAAAGTGGAGGCGTTGTCGATGATGGCTCTGCGATGTGTTTCCGGCCTGATCGGTCCCGACTCGTCGTATCAGCCACGTCGAAGGTGGGCACAGATCGGCCCGTCTCGGTCGGCGCCCCAGACCCGGTCGGCGACGGGACCGATCGTCACCAGTAGGTGCTGCGCACACCCCTGCGCGAGACCGTGACAACCCCGGCCGACGTCCGTTTCGGCTCGTCGGGTCGTGGGAACTCGATCGGATCAACGTGCTGTCGTTCCGGTGGGGCGGCAGCCCTGTGAAGGAGGACCATGAAGGCTCTGACATGGCAGGGAAGACGCGCGGTGAGCGTGGAGAATGTCCCGGACCCGAAGATCCAGGAGCCTACGGACGCGATCGTGCGGATCACCTCCAGCGCCATTTGCGGCTCGGATCTGCACCTGTACGAAGTGCTCACTCCGTTCATGGACAAGGGTGACATCATCGGTCATGAGCCGATGGGCATCGTGGAGGAGGTGGGTTCGGCCGTCACCCACATCAAGGCCGGGGACCGAGTGGTGATCCCCTTCAACGTGTCCTGCGGCCACTGCTTGATGTGCACCCAGGGTCTGCAGTCCCAGTGCGAGATCACCCAGGTGCGCGAGTACAACAACAATGCCCAGTTCCTTGGTTACTCCCGCCTGTATGGCTCGGTGCCCGGCGGGCAGGCCGAGTATCTGCGTGTGCCGCATGCGGACTACGGACCGATCAAGGTGCCGCAGATCGGGGAGGACGAACGCTACCTCTACCTTTCGGATGTGCTGCCGACCGCCTGGCAGGCGGTGCAGTACGCCGCGCCGCCGCAGGGCGGATCGCTGGCGGTGCTGGGCCTGGGACCGGTCGGGCAGATGTCTGCCCGGATCGGCCGCCATCTGGGCTACGAGGTGTTCGCGGTGGACCCGGTTCCCGAGCGTCGGACCATGGCCGAACGCCATGGCATCCACACGTTGGACTCCACGGGCGAGGTGGCCGAGCGGTTGAAGGATCTCACCGGCGGCCGTGGCCCGAATGCTGTGGTCGATGCGGTCGGGATGGAAGCCCATAGTTCCCCCATCGCGTGGGCGACCCACCAGGTGGTGGGTGCGCTGCCGTCCCCGCTGGGGCGTAAGGCGATGGAGATGGCCGGGGTGGATCGGCTCGATGCGCTGTACACCGCGATCGATGCCGTGCGGCGCGGCGGGACGATTTCGATCAGCGGTGTCTACGGCGGCATGAAGGATCCGCTGCCGATGATGACGATGTTCGACAAGCAGCTGCAGCTGCGTATGGGTCAGTGCAATGTGCGGCGGTGGACCGAGGATTTGCTGCCGCTGGTTGACGATCCCTCGGATCCGCTGGGCGTGCTCGACCTCAAGACGCACACTGCGCCGCTGGATGAGGCGCCGGCAATGTACGAGAAGTTCCAGAAGAAGGAAGATGGCTGCATCAAGGTGGTCCTCAAGCCGTAACCCAGGCCGGGCGGCGCGGCTCGACCCTGTGGGATCGGACTCGGATGGTCATGCTTCGACCGTGGACCGGCGGTCATGGGCGCAGTGCGCCATCCAGTGGTGAGCTTGTGGTGAAATGCGGACCGAGCGGGCGGTACCGTCGGTTCGCGGAGCGCGACAGTGAATCCCGTGGCTCTGCGGTCGGTTGTCGGTGCCGCAGGCTAGCGTCGAGTCGGTATCCACCGGGCAGAGGAGCAGCGATGAGCGCGGTCACGGCGAATCAACCTCTCGGCACTCCCACCTGGATCGACCTGGGCATCCCGGATCTCGACCGGGCGATGGCCTTCTACGGGTCGGTCTTCGGTTGGGAGTTCGACGTCGGTCCCGAGGAGTACGGCAGATACACGATGTGTCTGCTCGGCGGCAAGAAGGTCGCTGCGCTGATGCCGAATCTCGACGAGAACGCGACCGAGTTCTGGTGGAACGTCTACCTGGCGACCGACGATGTCGATGCGACGGTCGCTCGGTCCGTCGCTGCGGGCGGCACGCTGCTGGTGGAGCCGATGGACATCGCCGACCAGGGTCGGGATGGCGATGGTGCGGGATCCGGCCGGTGCGCAGTTCGGCCTGTGGCAGGGACGGGCACACGTCGGTTGCGAGCTGGTGAACGAGCCGAACACGTTGTTACGCAACGACTTGGTGACCCCGGATCCCGTCCCGGCGCGGGAGTTCTACGCTGCGGTGTTCGACTTCACCCTGGACGGGAACGACGAGCTGCCCGGCGTGGACTTCACCTTTCTGCGCAGACCGGATGGGCACGAGATCGGCGGCATCATGGGTGACCCGTCCGCCTCGTCGTCCTCCTGGGGCACGCTCTTCCAGGTCGTCGATGCCGACGTGGTCGTCGCCGCTGCCCGCGCCGGCGGGGGTACCGCGGACGATCCGACGGACATGCCGTACGGGCGGACTGCGGAGGTCACCGATCCGTTCGGTGCGAAGTTCACGGTCGGTTCCCCGCTGCGGGGTGTACAGGGATAGACGCTCCCATCGGGCTATCTGCCCGCAGCTGGTGTGTGCTCGGTGCGCCGAGGGTGATCGCGGCCCGCCAGCCCGGGGTGCTTCAAAGAGGGCGGCAGCGCCGCTCCTTGCGAGCGTCGCTTCCTTCCGGTTTTGCGTTGAGCGGATCCGCCCTCGGGTTGTTCGTCAGCGTGGTGGCAGGGTGTGCGGGGAGTCGAGGGGTTACAGCCTCCACAACCTCAGCAGTGCCGCGCGCAGACTGGGCGAGATGACGCGGTGATCGCTATGCAGGCGCGGGTTCGGGTGGCCGTGCTCGATGAGACTGCGCGCGGCGGTGGCCACTGGGATGGGGTCGAGGTCGGTGCGGACGCGCAAGCGGTACGCCACGGCAGAGCGGGTGTGGGGGATGCGGTGCGGGCCGGTGTCGACGACGGCCGGCGGATGCAGCTCGGTGTTGTCGTCGCTGATGCGGAGGATGATGTCGCCGGGTTGCAGGCGGGTGCGGCGATCTGGGTCGGGAGTGTTCTGGCGGATCCATGTGGTGTGGTGGCGCGGGTCCGGCCCGATCCAGTCGGAAGTGGTTGTAGTCCAGCGTGTTTGGTCGTCCTTGGTGGGGATGTAGTCGCTGGCATGCCGCAGGAACATCCGGCGTATGGGGGTGGGGAGGAAATCGTGGCCGGTGCGGGTGCGGCTGCCGATCCCGACCAGGGGCACGACCCGGCCGATCTGCCAGATCGCGGTGGCACTGTCGAGGAACGCCTTGTCGACCACGACAGTGTCCTCGAGGTTGTCGAGGAAGGCATGTGCGGTGGCGATGACGTCGGGGTCGTCGGTGATCAGCGCGGTTTCGTCGGCCATGGTGGAGCTGATCGAGGCGCTGGCAGGTCCGACGATCACCTTCTCGCCGGTGATGATCAGTCCGGTGTGCAGGTTCGGGGTCGACAGCACGCGCACTCCGGCGTCGAGGAAGTGGGCGAGGGCGGTGGGGGAGGTGGCGTGTGCGCGTACCGCGGGCCGGGCTGCGTTGACGATGAGTTGGTCTCCGGCGCGCAGGGGTAGCAGGTCGGGGGCGGTGGGGTCGAGGTAGGCGATGGCGACGCGGTGGGGGCCTGGGCCGCGGAGGGTGGCGGTGATGTGCGGCCAGGGGTGGGGTGCGTGCAGGGTCGTGCCCATGGTCGGCACGGTAGCGAAGGATGATGCGGTGCACGGGGTAGATGACGAGCACCGCGGCCGCCTATCGTGTCGGGCTACCCACCGACGACGATTCTGAACGGACCGGGTTCTCCGAGACCCTCGACGACTTCGACATGCTGCTGCGCGAGATTGCGTAGTTCTGTGAGGTGATCTGCGCCGTCCAGGAGAGTGCCGAGGTGATGTAAGGCCACAAATCGGGACACTTCGGGGACTATATGGGATAATATGGGAAAATTTCCATATCCGTCTATACTCTTCCATATGGATCTGGAACTGAACCCGTTCAAGCCCGGATCAGGGTTGCGGCCTCCCGCGTTGGAAGGTCGGGACAAGCAGATCGAGGCGTTCGACTTGCTCGTCGCGCGAAGCAAACGACGCAACTACGACCGGGGTATGGTCCTGTCCGGCCTGCGTGGAGTCGGTAAGACGACCTTGTTGAACACTCTCGCTGAACACGCCGATCGGCAGGGTTGGCTGACTATCGGTATCGAAGCACGAGCCAACGTTGCCGGTACCGCCGCTGTGCGCGCCAAACTGGGTCAGGAACTGACTGTCGGCTTGCGCCGGTACAGCCGCAAGCACAAAATTCAGAAGCTCATCGACCCCCTGATCGAGTTGGCCCGCGGATTCTCCGTCGAAATCGGTCTCGGGCCGGCCACCGTCAACGTCGGCACCTCTCAACCCGCCGCCTCGAGCGGCGACATCGACCTCGACATCGAGGAACTCGTCGAAGCGATCACCTCCGCACTTAAACCGCGGGGCAGCGCCTTCGGTCTGTTCATCGACGAAATGCAAGACCTCGACACGGACCTGCTCTCGGCGCTGTTGACCGTCCAGCACCGGGCCAGCCAGCGCGAGTGGCCGTTTTTCCTCATCGGCGCCGGTCTTCCCAACCTGCCTGCCATCCTGGCCGAGAACCGTTCCTACGCCGAACGTCAGTTCCTTTACAGCACGGTCGGTCCCCTCGACAGAGGCGCGGCCGCCGATGCGCTGCGGATCCCGGTTCGTCAACACGGAGGTGACTTCACTGACGACGCGCTCGACGTGCTCGTCACCGCCAGCGGCGGCTACCCGTATTTCCTGCAGGAGTTTGGCAAGGCCATCTGGAATCTTGCACCGGAGGCACCGTTCCAAACAGAAGATGCAGAGCTTGCCGTCGAGGTCGGGCGGCGCCACCTCGATGAAGGTTTCTTTCCTTCCCGGTGGAATCGGGCGACGGACAGGGAACGCCGCTATCTGACGGCCCTCGCTGCCACCGGTGAAGATGCACCTCGGTCGGGCAAGGTGGCCGAGCTGATGGGGGTGAGCACCAGCGGTGTCAGCGACGTCCGTGAATCCGCGATCAAGAAGGGCCTGATTTGGGCGCCCGAGCACGGTCGGATCGCGTTCACCGTGCCCGGCATGGCGGATTTCATTCGGCGCCAACCTACTGTCTGACCTGTGCACCCGGTTGTAGACCTGGGACACCCACCGTTGTTCGTTGTGAAAGTTGTGTCTTCACACCAGCACAGCGAACGGTAGGAGCAGCCATGAAGTGCACGACCGTCGGCAAAGACGAACGACGTCTTCACGCGCGTGAGCCGCCGGGTTACCGCGTGGACGACCGAGAAGTCCATCGGATCGAGGGACGCGCTCACCGCCGGGAACGTCGAGCAGTGCATCCGCGGCTCGAAGATCGATTCGCGGTACGAGAGCACCACGGCCGTCCAGGCGCAGGACTTCTTCCGGAAGATCGCCTGCGACCGCGGTGGGGCACTCGCCCGCGTCGCCGGCGAGATCCCGAAGTTCGTCGACTCGGATTCGGCCGACGGGCGTCGCAAGTCCGAGCGCGCTCTGCTGCCATAGCGTTGGAGGACGCAAGGGTGAGGTCATCGCGTGCGCTGTGGGCCATGTCTATTCGCGAGTGGTGCCGTCGTGGTTGAGGGCTTGGGCGATGTCGATACCGATCCAGTGGCCAGCATCGATGAGGAGATCGCAGACCAAGCCGATATGTCCTTGCCCGTGGCCGGTGGCGTCGTCGATACCGACGGTCGTGCACAGTGCGGACGCGTTCGACGAATTGAGCGGCTGCTCGACCGTGGTTCGAAGCCACGATGGGATGTGTCGGGCGGGGGGCGTTTCGTGCGGCAGGGTCATTCGGGGTGGGCGGTATGCCAGGCGTCCCAGATGCGGGGGTGCAGTCGTCCTCGGGCGGGGACGTCGAGTCCGGTTGCGCGGGCCCAGGCCCGTACGTCGGCGCTCGATGGTCCGGTGCGGGTCGTGTCCGACACGGCGGTGGGTGCTTGGGTCGGCGGGGAGGGGGTGGGGTGGTGGTCGGTGTCGTCGATGTCGCACCAGTGTCGGGCCGCGGCGAGATAGCGGTAGGTCCATTCTTCGGCGAGTTTTCTGTTCTCGCAGAACACGATCGGCACGGTCGGATAGCGGATCTGCAGTTCGGCCAGTGCGTCGGCGACAACTGCCGGGCGGACCCGCTCGAGTTTGAACACCGCCGAATAACGGTCTTCGATCACCACTGCCGCGCGGGGGAGTGCGGCGAGTTCGGCGAGCGCGAACCGTAGTTTTCCGTTGGTCAGGCTGGATACCAGGTCGGGGAGCGATTTGCGTTCGACCGAGGCGAGGAGTCGGTCTCCGGCGCGCAGTGCGTAGTCGCCGCAGGGTAGGGCCGCGGAGACGGTGTGGACCTGTTGGCCGGTGAATCGGTAGGGGTAGCGTTCGTGGGTGTCGATCACGATGGTCAGATCGGTCAGGCCGGCGGCGCGGGCGGTGGGGGTGCGTACGTTCGGGCGGGCCTGTTTGCGGGTGCGGGGTGACTGCCAGAACACTGCGTCGCGGCCGCGGGCGGTGGTGAACACGATCTGGGATCGGTTTTCTCGTCCTCGGTCGAGGATCAGGTCGATTGCTGCGCCGCGTCGTGTGCATGAGCGTATCGGGGTTCGTTCGACGATGTCGGGGTGCTCGGGCCAGTGTTCGCTGGGGACGGGATAGCAGAACAGAGCTTTGGTGCGTGGCCATACATCCGAGGTGCGGAACACCAGTCCTTGGTCGATCGGGATCCGCAGGAGGTATTGCAGGCGGGATTGCGGGTCGGGATTGCGTGCGATGAGCATCTCGGCCCCTGCTGGTCCTGCGTGCGGTGTGTCGTTCACACCGGCAGTGTCCCGGACGCGGTGCTCGGATGCCATTGTTTACCGGCATCTGCGTGTGATCCTGATAGCCGGAGACATCGGTGTTCGGGATGGCTTCTACCTTCTGCCTGTTCTGCGCAGGGAAGTAGCCGACTCGACTATCTGCGCGCTGGGGATCGAGCAGCGTACCAGAGTGGTCGGGACCGCCAGGCGCGCATCGTTGGTGCGCGTCGCGTGCTGGCGTAGCACGGGACCGGGTTCTGGAACGGCCTTGGCTCGGAAGCGTTCGAGAGCCTCGGTGCGCAGGCCCTCGAGGCCGCCCTTTCCCCGAGCGCGTCGGAGGGTGGCAGGGGAAGTTCGTTCAGATTCTCGGGGACATCCAGGACGAAGACACTGCCGGACATGTTGACTCGTCGCACGGTGGTGATCTCTGGCGCGAGCCGGTGGGAATGATCCTCGTCGTCGAACTGAGCCTGGACGGAGTCCGCAGCACGCTCGTCGAGAGGGCCCGCAGACGACTCAGTTCCCCGAGGACGGACCTGACGGGCGCAGTATGGAACTGCTCGATCGTCTCGGTCTCGTCGAGGAGATCCGTGCGGTCGGTCCGCTCATGTGCTTGCCCCGGTGGTCGCAGCCGCGAGCACGGCTTCGAGCCGCGGCTGGATCGATTCGGCCATCATGGTGATCTCCTGCGTGTGGACGCCGTTGTTGCGCGCGGCGTCGCGCCAGGTGGACAGTGCTCCAGCGACGCGGCGCATCCTCGCCCGGGCTTGTGCGGCGTTCAGGCTGCAGTCCTCCGCGAGAGCCAGTAGGGCTTCGGCTTCTTCGGGCTGTGTGTCGGCCCCCATGATCGAGGTCGACCTTGCCCGCCACGGGTCCGGGGTCGGGTTCACGTCGAACGCGGGGCTGATGGTCCACGAGCCGCGGTCTGCGAGGAAGCCGTGGTTGCGCAGGTGGTCGTCGGTGTTGCCCAGTGCCACGCTGGCGACGGCGCGGTCGAAGAGTTCGTGGTGGTCCGCCCTGGGGGAGCGGGAGAGGTCCCGGATCGCCTCGGCGATGTCGGCGTAGTCGCGGTGTTCGCCGTCGGATGCGCCGAGGGCCGTCATCGCGCTGATGTATCCGATGCGGTGCCCCTCGTCCGTGCGATCGAACCTGCGCAGGATCAGGACGCTGCGTTCTCCAACGTGGGTGAGCGTCCTGCGGGGGGTGCGGATCCCGGCGCTGTCCATCAGATCGAGTGTCGTGGCCTCCCACGCCATCACGTCCCACTGGTCGCTGCCGTGCGGGAACTTCGCGATCGCCAGTGCTCCGTCCTCGAGTCGAACCGACGCCTTCGGGCGTGCGCCGCCGAGGCCTGTCGTGCCCGTGTCGAGGAGCTGTTTGATCGCCTGTGCAGGATCCTCATCGGAGGCGATCTTGTCGGCCGCGTGCAGCAACTCGGGCAGCGATACCAGTCGAGGGACGCTCGAGGGTTTTCCGAGGAATGCTCCTTCCCCGGGGAGCTTGAAGCGTAGTGCGCCCTGGCGGGTATCGTCGCTGACCCCGAGCAGGAAGTCGAGGTCGTCCAGGCGGCGCGGAGCTCTGCTCTCCTCGCGGGCGCGGGCGCGGGCTCGCTCGCCCTTTTCGATCAGGTCCCGCCCCCACCGGTCCGGAGCGCTGTCGGCGAAGGCTCGCACGAGGCCGCTCTGGTGTTGCGAGCCCGCCACGAGCGGAAGTGCCGGGTCGATACTCATGCCATCGCCCGAGAGGTATCGAGGGTCGTAGAGGAACGTCGTGGAGATCTGGCCACGGCTTCGGGTGAAGTGCGCCTGGCCGACCGGTCGGACGCAGCCCTTGTCATCGATGAAGACCTCGACGGTGGTCATCGGGCGCGTTTCTTCGTGAGGTTGCCTGCCCGCAGTCGCCCGATGTCGCTGTTGAGGGGGTCGATCGCGTCGACGGCCTGGTCGAGCACGCCGAGCGCCCGGAGCACTTGGACGACGCTGCGGAAGCTCACGCCCGGATCCCCGGTCTCGATCTTGCGCAGGGTGTCGCGGGTGATGTCGGCACGCTCGGCGACCTGCTGGGCGGTAAGGCCCAGCACCATGCGCCAGCCGCGCACGTGCTCGCCGAAGGCGACGACCTGTCGGTCGATCTTGTACCCGGCCACCACGCCTCCCTTTACCTATGACGAGAATCTTCGGCGCACATTAGCGTTATGACGATAATTGTAGTCATAGTGGAGAGGTTAAGGTCTCGCCATCGCTGCTTGACCGGCCAGCCCGCATGCGCAGGGCTCTGCTCGCCGCCCTCCGGATGTGCCACCATGCGGGCCGCAGAGCGCGCCGTTCCCGAGCAGGACGTACGGCACCCAGGTCCGGTCGGCGTGGATGAACGCGTCCCGAACGCGGGGTTTCTACACGCTCATGTACGGCAAAGTGAGGCCGGGCTACTTGCCAACCGCTCAAACCCGCACGAACGAGATGCTGCGCGGCTCGATCAGATCTTCGATGCCGGGGTGTTCGACCATTGCGCTCGGTGGTGACCGTGCGGCGTCTGCCGGGCACGATGCCGGTGATGCCGGCGATCGTCATCAGGCGGGCTATCCGATCGCGATCGATGTCATGACCAGTGCGTTTCATCGTGTATCAGAGGTTGCGGACACCGTAGACCCGCCGATCGGCCACATACACCGCGTGCACGGCGTCGGGGCGTAGGCGTCGGCCAGCTCGGCTGCGGAGACACGTCCGCGAGCCTTGGCCTTGTAGTAGGTGGACGGGGCGATGCTGATGCCGTGTTCGGTGGGCACGGCACAGATCGGATCGACCCCCGAAACGGGAACGGCGCGCGTCCATGTAGTCGACGATGACTGCAGTCGGCCGCCGACTTCCGCCGCCGCAAAGAACGCGGGCTTTGGCTTCAAAAACTCATCGGCCTGCGAAATTCAGCGGTCTCTTAACGCAGTCGACGCACCGCATCGAGGCCAACATCGCGGTCCGACGTCGAGACGGTCGGGGAATCCTGTCGCTCTGCGGCTTCGATCCAGTTCCGCAGTGTCACCGGCGCGATGTCGAGCACCTCGCCGACATGGCGCCGGACGGCAACCTTCGAGCCTTCGTGCTATTCGGACAGGTCATGACCGCGCGGGTGTTGGTCGGTCCCGTGGCGGTCATGGCGTTCTCCCCACTCGAGATCTTTCACTCTACGAAGGAAGAGCGGCCGGCGTGGGTGTACCGCGTGCCGATTGTGGGAGCCTTCGAGGTACGGGCTGTTCTTGTCACCAGTGCGACACCGGATGACCTGGCGTCGGTCCCACCCATCGTGACCGATCAGGAACTGTTTCCGAACATGCACGTGGTCGACATGTCGTACTGGATTACCGGCGTCGGTCCCCTCGGCGGCCTCGCGGTCCTCGATGACTTGGATGCAATCCTGACCGAGTCTGTTCCCGCCAACTGAACGCCGGCAGAATCAGCCCGGAGCGGTGTTTGGCCGGTGAGTAGTTGAAGGATCTCACCGGCGGCCGTGGCCCGAATGCTGTGATCGATGCGGTCGGGATGGAAGCCCACAGTTCCCCCATCGCGTGGGCGACCCACCAGGTGGTGGGTGCGCTGCCATCTCCGCTGGGGCGTAAGGCGATGGAGCTGGCCGGGGTGGATCGGCTCGATGCGCTGTATACCGCGATCGACGCCGTGCGGCGCGGCGGGACGATCTCGATCAGCGGGGTCTACGGCGGCATGAAGGATCCGCTGCCGATGATGACGATGTTCGACAAGCAGCTGCAGCTGCGTATGGGTCAGTGCAATGTGCGGCGGTGGACCGAGGATTTGCTGCCGCTGGTCGACGATCCCTCGGATCCGCTGGGCGTGCTCGATCTCAAGACGCACACTGCGCCGCTGGATGAGGCGCCGGCGATGTACGAGAAGTTCCAGAAGAAGGAAGACGGCTGCATCAAGGTGGTCCTCAAGCCGTAGCGAGCCGTAGCCCGGCCGGGCGGCACGGCTTCGATCCCGTGGGATCGGGCTCGGACGGTCAAGCCTCGACCGTGGTCCGGTGGTCATGGGCGCAGTGCGCCATCCAGTGGTGTGCTTGTGGTGACATGCGGACCGAACGGGAGGTGCCGACGGTTCGCGAAGCGCGACAGTGAATCCCTGGCTCTGCCGTCGAATGTCGGTGCCGCGGGCTAGCGTCGAGTGTATCCACCCGGCGGAGGAGCAGCGATGAGCGCGGTCACCACGAATCAACCTCTCGGCACCCCCACCTGGATCGACCTGGGCATCCCGGATCTCGACCGGGCGATGGCTTTCTACGGGTCGGCCTTGGGTTGGGAGTTCGTGTCCGACCCGTGGGAATGTACGAGATGGAGGCCGCGGAGATCAGGGACAGGATCGTTTCGTTATGCCGAGAGTCGATGGATACCGGCAAGCGTGTCGCCCAACTTGTCTGCTGCGATATCGAGTTCGTAGCGGTCCTGGATGTTGAGCCAGAACTGTGCGCTGTTGCCGAATGCCTTGGCCAGCCGCAGTGCGGTGTCTGCGGTGATCGAGCGTTTTCCGTGCACGATCTCGTTGATCCGTCGTGGGGGCACACCGATGGTGGTGGCAAGGCGGTTCTGGGTGATGCCGAGCGGTTCGAGGAAGTCCTCACGGAGGATCTCGCCGGGGTGAATGGGGCTCAGGTCTGCAGTCATGGTCAGGATTCCTTGTCGGTTCTGTGTGGCGGGTGCTGAGTGTCGGTTTTGTCGGATTGTCAGTGGTAGTCGGTGATTTCTACGTTGTATGCGGCTGTGGTGCGCCAGGTGAAGCAGATGCGGTACTGGTCGTTGATCCGAACGCTGTACTGGCCCGCGCGGTTCCCGGCGAGCTTCTCCAGGCGGTTGCCCGGAGGTGCCCGCAGATCGTTGATATCGGTAGCCGCGTCGACCAGCAGCAGTCGCCGGCGTGCGATCCGCTGAATGTCCTGTGGGAGTTTCTTGGAGAACTGCCGGTGAAAGACTCGCTCGGTCCCTTTGTCGGCGAACGATTCGATCACCCGGTCAGCATAACGCACCGCGTTAATAACGCATAGCGTTACATCCCCATTGGTGAGATCGGACGCGTTCTGACTGGCGATGTCAGCGGTGCGGGGTGTCAGCGGGGTCGGTTGACTCCGTGGAAGTCGAGCGTCAGCGCGATCGGGCGGGTCACCCCGTGCAGGGTGAACTCGCCTTCGAGTACCAGGTTCGCTCCTGCGGGACGCAGAGCGGTGGAGGTGAACTGTGCGGTCGGGTACTGCACGGCGTCGAAGAAATCCGGCGAGGCGATGTGCGCGTCCCAGTCGGCGTGACGGGTGTCGATCGAGGCTACGGCGATCGGGGCGTCGACCGAGGGCTCACCGGCGTCGGGCACGGTGATCATACCGGAAAAGTCGTTGAAGGTGCCGCGCACTTTGCTCACCATTAGGTGTCGAACGGAGAACTCGACGGTCGAGTGGACCGGGTCGATGGCCCAGGTGCCGGTGGTCAGGTCGGGAAGTGCGAGTGCGGTGGGCATGGAACTCCTCGGGACAAGTGGTTGACTGAGCAACGATTGGACCGTAACTCTGAAATTGTTGATGTGTCAGCTAAACGGGGTCACTGTGCGCACGCCACCACCCAGGATCGAATCACTTGCGTACCTGTGCGTTCCGGACATCCGGTTTCTGCACAGCTTCCTGCTCGACGCCCGGAGGCGCGGGCGCCTGTTGTTGCAGGGCCGATGCTCGCCTCCGGAGGCATGAGGTTCTCCGGTGCGTCCGATCTCCGAGCCGATGGACCCACGCCATATAGTTGCGTAGTCAATTACTTCTGTTAGGCTGAGCCGCATACGTTCTCCCCAGGAAGGGCACGAGATGAGCACCGACACTCCCGACCCCCGCCTCACGAACATCACCGTCGCCCATGCCCCCGAGCGGCACCGCTACGAACTCCGCGACGGCGACACCGTCATCGGCTTCACCCGATACCGCACCCGCACCGGCAGCGACTCCCGACGAGTGTTCGTCCACACCGAAGTCGATCCTGCCTACGGTGGCCTCGGTCTAGCCGCCCGGCTCGTGGAATTCGCGCTCGACGACGTCGCCGCCGGCGAACGCATCGTCCCGGTGTGCCCCTACGTCGCGAAATACCTGCGTACACACCACAACTACGACCACCTCATCGACTGGCCGGAGACCCAGCCATGACCACAGCCACACCCGCCCGCATTTCAATCGACAAGCAGACCCGCCCCGTCTACCGCGCACAGGTCGCCGTCGCGGTCGCCGTCCGCGACGCAGTCGCCCATGCGGGACTCGACCGCACACTCGTCGAACTGGTCAACATCCGCATCTCCCAGATCAACGGCTGCGCCTACTGCCTCGACGTGCACACCCGCGACGCCCTCGCCGGTGGGGAATCACCGCAGCGCCTCGCTGTCCTGCCCGCCTGGCGGGAGACCGAGCTGTTCACCGACCGCGAGCGCGCCGCGCTGACCCTCGCCGAAACGGTGACGACTCTGCCGACACCCGACCTCCAGGATCGCGACTACGCCGACGCCCGCGCCCACCTCACCGACGACCAGCTCTCGGCGATCGTGTGGGTGGCCATCGCGATGAACGCGTTCAACCGCATCTCGATCCTCAGCCGGCACCGTGTCCGTCCCTGCACCTCGGACTCCTAGCTGACGCCCCGAATTTCCATTCGATATCCATGCGCAGAAATATCCCGATACCGGCACGGCACCACCGGGTGCCACGGCAGTGGTGATCAGCAACGGCAGCGACCTCGCATTTCCGGTCGAGCAGGCCCGGCTGCGGGTGCCGCGCGGGATCATCAATCCGACGAAGATCTATTTCTCGGGCCGCAGTCAGTCCTCAATGAGTCCGTGCAGCTCGAGAATTCGTCGCCCCTCATCGGTGCGAATGCGTCCGCGCACACCGAAGACGGCGTCGAGTAGTTCGGGGGTCAGGACGTGCTCGGGTACGCCGGCATCGATCACCTGGCCGGCATCGAGTACCGCTATGCGGTCGCAGTATTCGGCCGCGAGGCGTAAATCGTGCAGAGTGACGAGCACCGCGAGGCCGTCGGCAGCAAGTGCGCGTAGAAGGTCGAGTACGCCGAGTTGATGACGTAGGTCGAGGTGGTTGGTCGGTTCATCGAGGAGCAGTACCTGCGGGTCCTGTGCGAGAGCACGGGCGATCGACACGCGCTGACGCTCACCGCCGGACAGCTCCGTGACATCACGGTCGGCATACGAGGACAGAGAGACCTGATCGAGTACACGCGCGACCACGTCCTCGTCGTCCTTGCGGAAGGGCTCGAGCCAGCCGCGCCGGGCGGAACGGCCGAGCCGCACGGACTCACGAACGGTGACACCACCGAAGGCCACGGGTTCCTGTGGACTGACCCCGATGGTGCGTGCCATCTGACGTCGGCGCAGGTCGCGGATGTTCTCGTCGTCGAGCAGGATCGCCCCGTCCGTCACTGACAGGGCGCGATAGCAGGTACGCAGCAGGGTGGTCTTACCGCTGCCGTTCGGTCCGACCAGCGCGAGGACTTCGCCGGGGACGACGTCGAGATCGGCGCCATGAAGAACGGTGCGCTCTCCGAGTCGGGCTTGCACTCCGCAAGCGCGGAGCCGGGTCATCGGCTGCCCTGACGGTAGCGTCGCCACAGCATGGCGATGAAGATCGGTCCTCCTATGAGTCCGGTGATGACACCGATCGGTAGTTCGGTGGTGTTGCTCAAAGATCGAGCGAGGATGTCGGCGAGTACGAGAGCGACCGCCCCGAGTAGAGCAGCGGTGGGGACGAGGCGCGCCGCGTTGCGGCCGACGAGAAAAGCGGCCAGATGGGGGACGAGCAGACCTACGAATCCGATCGTGCCCGATACTGCGACGGCTGCGGCGGCGAGTAGGGACACGGCGAGCAGGATCAGGACCCGGAATCGCGGAACGTTCATGCCGAGCGCGGTGGCTCCGTCGTCGCCGGTGAGTAGCAGATTGAGTTGGCGACTGCACAGTACGACAGCGGTTCCGACAACAAGGAGAACCAGGGTGGGCGCGATCAGGGACGTCCATCGGGCGTCGCCGAAGCCGCCTGCGAGCCATTGCATCACGGTGCCGAGCTGATGCACGTCGCCGAGGACGAGCAGGACGAAGGTGACGAGGGATGAGAACACCATCGACAATGCGACCCCGACGAGAACGATCGCGGTCACCGAATTCGCCCGCATACTCACCACGATGGTGACGGCGAGCGGTATGAGGGCTCCGAGGAAGGCAGCGACCGGCAGAGTGACGATTCCGACGGTGCCGGCACCGAATCCGAGGACGGTGACGGTGGCGACTCCGAAGCCGGCACCCGAGGACACTCCGAGAAGGTAGGGGTCGGCAAGGGGATTGCGGGTCACCGCCTGCGCGACAGCCCCCGCAACGGCCAACGCGGCGCCCACGATTGCGGCGGTCAGAGCGCGAGGTAGTCGGGACTCGAAGACGATCGCTTCCCGGGTGGCGCTCCACCACGGACGACCCCACACCGCCTCGAGGGAGACGGGGGAGATGCGGTGGGCGACGATGGCCCACACGTCGCCGGGCGGAATGGTGATCGTGCCCAGCGAGACCGCCACGACGACCACGAGAACGAGGGTTGTGGCGAGCAGCGTCAGTACCGCTCCCAGTGGCCGGTGGTGATTGCTCTTCTGCGCGTTGTCGGTCGAGGTCGGCGATACACGAAGAGACGCTTCGGCGACCGTGCTCATTCGACGAAGACTTCCGGATGGAATGCGTGCGCAATGGTTTCGACGGAGTTGACCATGCGGGAGCTTTCGAAGAAGTCGTCGAGTGGGACGACGACGAAGCGGTTGTCTCGGACGGCGGGGGTGGTCGCCATGACGGGATGATCCTGCAGGAACGCGATCTTGTCGGTGGCGCTGGTGGGTCCGTAGTCGAGTACCACGATTGCTTCGGGTCGGCGTTCGCCGACGACTTCCCAACTGGTCGCGAAGTAGGGCTTGGGTCCGTCGGCCGTGATGTTCTCGAGGCCCGCGTACTCACCGATGAGATTTCCGATGCCGACCCCGCCGACGGAGAGGGGTTCTGCTTCGCCGGAGTCGTAGAAGAAGGCTCGGATCGGTTGCACCCCGGCGGCTTCGAGGCGGGCTCGAATGTCTTCGAGGCCGGAGGTGATCCGCCCGGTCAGTTCCGCTGCCGCCTCCTCGACGCCGAGGATCGTTCCGAGCTGCGTGAAGTCGTTCTCGAGCAGAGCGATGCCCGGGAAACCCTGACCGCAGTACTCGGAGAACAGGAAGGTCGCGATTCCGGCAGCCTCGAGGGTGTCACGGTCGCGGCCCTGTTTTTCGTCGAATGCGCTTCGCATACCGCCGACGACGAGGTCGGGTTCGAGGTCGAGGATCTGTTCGGAGGTCGGATACTCCTGTGCGAGCGACGGGATGGCGCGGTACTGCTCTACGGTCTCGGGTAGAGGATCGAGTTGTTCGCCGTAACCCATACCTACGATGCGGTCACCGACGCCCATCTGGATCAGTGTTTCAGTGACGTGGTCGTTCATCGAGATGATGCGCTGCGGCGGGGCATCGAAGGTGGCAGTGCGCTCGCAGTTCGTGACGGTCACCGGTTCGGTGAACGCTTCGGCGGCTTCGACCTCCGTCATGCTCGTTCCACGGGAACAACCGACCAGCACCAGAGCTGCGGTCGCCATCGATGTGAACGCGATCATGTGGCGTCGGAACGGGCGGTGGTGGACGAACATGACACCTCGTGCTCTGCTCGGGGTGGTCTGCGAACCGGGACCCACTGGCAGGTCCCCGATAGTCGGTCCGGTCGTTTCTAGAGCCGGTTCCTCTGTGCAGTCGATCAGTCGATCTCGCACGCCACCGGTTGGTGCCGGTGGGTGCATCCGGCAGCGTACTCGGCGGGGGTCTTGTACCCCAATGCCGAATGACGGTGTCGGTGATTATGGTCGTCCTTGAAGTCCTCGATCACCACCCGGGCCTCGAGCAGAGTGGGCCAGTAGTTGCGGTTCAGACACTCATCGCGCAACCGGTTGTTGAACGACTCGATGAACCCGTTGTTCCACGGCGTGCCCGGCGGAATGTAGGACACCCCCACCGACCCAGCACAGAAGTCCCGCAGCGCTTCCGAGATGAACTCAGGCCCATTGTCCATGCGCAACACCAGCGGCGGCCCACCCCACATCGCGAACGCCTTCTCCAAGCCCTCGATCAACCGGCCGGCGGTGATCGAGCGGTCCACGATGTTCAACAACGACATCCGGGTATGTTCATCGACCATCGACGCGATCTTCACCGTCTTGCCGTCGACGGTCGAATCGAGCTGGAAGTCCAATGCCCACACCACATTCGGAGCATCAGCGTCGACGACCGGAACCGAGGACAGGCCGGCACGTTTGCGGCGTGGAGCACGCCGGACCTGCAATCCTTCTTCTTTCCACAGGCGGTGCACCTTCTTCTTGTTCACCTCGATGCCCTGGTCGTAGCGCAGCCATGCCCACGCCCGACGAAACCCGTGCCGCGGATGCTTGCGGGAATACCTGCGCAACTCTGCGCGCAGATCGGCGTCCGGGTCGCCTGGTGTCTGCGCCAACGGCAACCGCCGGTAAACCGATCGGGAGAGCCCAACGACCTTGCACGCGAACCGCTCCGACATCTGTAGGGTGTCGGTGAGCATGGTGATCGCGGCGCGTTTGGCGGTCGGGCTTAGAATTTTCCCTTCGCGATCTCCCGCAACGCGTCCTTCTCCAACTCGGCATCTGCGAGCAATCGCTTGAGCCGGCTGTTCTGCTCCCGCAGTTCCTTGAGCTCCTTCGCCGCATCGGCATCCATGCCGCCGTATTGACGACGCCAGTTGTACAGCGTCGCCGCCGACACCTCGAGCGCGGCGGCGATCTCCTCGCCGTTCTTGCCTTCCGCGGCCAACTCGTCGGCCCGGCGCAGCTTGCGCACGATGTCCTCGGCCGAGTGACGTTTGCGTCCCGCCATGATCCCTATCGTCCCTTCTTCGCCCTTACCAGGGCAATCAGGACTCTAGAACAACCCGGACCTACTCACAGGGGACACGCCACCACCACGACAGCAGGCACCGAAGGGTGCACGAACTGCCCTGCTGGACTCCGTCTCGCAGACCACGGCGATGTATCGGAGTCGCAGACCCCCCCAGGCAGGTATTCGGGCTCACCGCCGAGGTCGACGGTCTACCGTTGCGGGTCAGCGCCGGACTTCGACCGGACTTCCCCTGCGTTGGGTGTCAGCAACGTTCGCGTCATTATGCACATGGCCGGTTCGATAATGTGAGACCACCCTTGTTCGGGGTCGAAACAGACGCGGTGGCACGTGTCGCGGGCTGAGGTCGGTCTCCTCGATCGGCGAAACGCTGGGCGGGTAGCACCGGCCACTGGCCGATGCGCCGAGGCGGATCTGCAACAGATCCATCGATGGATGGTTATCGATGGATTTGTATCGTAGGGGGACGTTGCTGCTGTGGGGCGAGCAGGTGGGTCGGACATTCATGTGCACCGTAATGAGGTAGCGATGATGGACGGAAAGAGTACTGCACGGGGTTACCTGGTGCAGGAAGTTCGAGCATCACGCCGGGTCGGTAAACTCGGTCATCCCGGAAGTCGTCATTCAGGTGGGATTCGAAGTGGCCAGCTACGACCTCACGGTAACAATGGCCGTCGAGGGGGGACAACTTGAGCTGGAAGCATTTCAATGCATCATTGCGCGAGCCTCCCGTCGCACTCTTCTCAAGGATCCGGCAATCCGAGACCCGTACCTCCACCTATACCTTCCAGATTGCCGGATAGGCAGATTCGAGGGCGTCGGACATGTAGCAGCGGGCCCTTCACATCTACAGTTGCAGCCGCTCTGCAACTGCTGCAGCTGAATCGACCTGCTCCACACCTGCCTTCCGGTGGTCAGCATGGTCGCCGCGCCGTAAGACACACTGAATTGAGCATCTCCCGGAGTTCGTACTACGAGTTTGCTGGCAGGGGATTCACAATTAGCGCAGCTCCAGTTCGGCTGACATGAGGATCGATCGGTACGACGTCGTCGATGTCAAGCTCGAGGTCCGGCATGTCTCTTGTAAATCTATGCGAGGCAGATCGATGTTGCCGTGCATGTATCTACAGCAGACTTATGTGCTCGACGTTTCCGGCAGCGCGATGGCGCTAGTCAAGCTGGAGAGACCTGAGGATTCGAATGCTTGGACCGGTCCATCTCGCGCAAGGGCAGTACCGGGGCATTTTGTGAATCTTTCCCGTTCCGAGCGCCGCAGGATCGGTTCGTACGGGAGTGATTGAGCATCTGCACAATTGTTGTCTGAGGAGACTGTGGGGATGTCTCTTGTAGCCGCTTCTGTCCACGTATGTACTGGACACCACCAACAGGGCGATGTGGCTGAGGTCACTTTCTATCTTGATGAAGTTCGCTGCGTCGTCCGCCCACCTGATTCGACACCGGGAGAGGACAGAGATGACCTGGCGCGTGGGAATTGATATCGGAGGCACGTTCACCGACGTGGTGGCGATCGAAGAAGAGACCGGTCGCCGCGTATATGAGAAGGTGCCATCGACGCCATGGGACCCATCTGAAAGTTTCACCAACGGACTGCGCGGTTTGAAGGACCTGGGTGTCAGCCCTGACGGTGTCGTACTTGTCATGCACGGTACGACTGTGGCGACCAACGCGATTCTCGAGAGCAAGTACAGCGAGGCCGGACTGGTCGTCGCTAGAGGACATCGCGAGGTCCTGGAGACCGCCCGGCAGACCGTTCCGGGCGGCTTCGGCAACATCGCGGTCTGGGAGAAGCCACCGCGTGTGGTCCCTCTCGAACTGGTTCGCGAGGTCACCGGGCGCCTTGCCCACAATGGCGACGAACTCGTCCCGCTCGATGCCGATTCGGTCCGTGCGGTCGCTCAGCAGTTCAAGGACATGGGCATCGAGGCTGTTGCGGTTTCACTTCTCAACAGCTACCGGAACCCCGCGCACGAGCAGGCGGTGCGGGACATCTTCGCCGAGGTGCACCCGGGCTGCTTCATCACACTCTCGTCGGACCTGAGCCGCGAATACCGTGAGTACGAACGCACTCTGAGTACGTGCCTCAACACCGCACTCATGCCAGCGCTGTCCCGATATGTCAGCCAACTGGGAAACGCGATCAGCGACACCGGCAGCATGTCGCAACTCTTTGTAATGCAGTCAAACGGTGGCCTGGTGCACGATTCGGATATCGCCATCCAACCGATCAAGGCGGTTCTTTCCGGTCCGGCGGCCGGCGTGCTGGCGGCGTGCACATTCGGTGAGGCAGCCGGTGAGCCTGATCTCATTACCCTGGACATGGGAGGTACCAGTACCGACATCTGTTTGATCGAGGGCGGTAAGCCTCACATGCTCGCCGAAGGCAGGATCGAGCATTACAACATCAAGACTCCGATGGTGGACATCACCACGCTCGGCGCGGGTGGCGGTTCGATCGCCTCTATCGTCGGAGGTGAATCGCTTCGGGTCGGGCCGCAGAGTGCGGGCGCGAGCCCTGGTCCGGCGGCATACGGAAAAGGCGGTACGCAAGCAACAGTGACCGACGCGCACGTCGTACTCGGTCGTATTCCCGAAGCGAGCTTCGGCGACGGTTCGATCAAGGTCGACCGTGAGTCAGCGCGAAAGGCCATCACCGAAAATCTTGCTGACAAGCTCGGCATGAGCGCGGAAGAGGCGGCGCTGGGTGTGCTTCGGCTTGCCAGCGAGAACATGGCTCGCGGCATCAGTCTTGTAAGCGTTGCCCGCGGGCGTGACCCCCGCAATTTCACGCTGTTCCCGTTCGGCGGCGCTGGCGGACTGCATGCCGTTCGGTGCGCGGAGATCATGCAGAGCAACAAGGTGCTGGTGCCGGTGGCACCTGGGCTTGCGTGTGCAGAAGGTCTGCTGATGACCGACCTGCGTGCCGACGTCGTCTACACCTACGTCAAGCGCGAGGACGAGATCGATCTCGCCGACGTGCAGGCCGCGTACCGAAAGGTGGCTGCCGAGGCGCTCTCGGCGGCGAACCGCGAGGGATTCGATCCGGCCGATACCGGCGTGGAGACTTTCATGGACTTCCGGTACAGCAGCCAGGCCTACGAGATCCGAATTCAGCTCAACTCACACTTCGACGACGCCGAGTTGGAGATGTCCGAAAGTGACTGGGCCGCCGCGATCGAGGAGTTCCACGCCGCACATCAGCGCACGTACGGCTACTCCTACAAAGGTCAGGACCCGGTGGAACTGGTTGCACTTGCTGCTGCCGGCATCGGTCAGCTGAGTCGACCGCCCGTCACCGAGGCCGCTAGTAAGTTCGCGACCTGGGAGGAGGCCAACCTCGGAAACTCCGACGTCTACTTCGAGGCAAAGGCCGGTCACGAGGGGGGTTTCATCTCGACGCCGGTGTACGCACGCGCCGGACTTCCGGTCGGGGTGACTACCGCCGGTCCGGCGATTGTCGTTCAAGAGGACTCCACGTTCGTCCTCGAGCCCGGCTGGTTGATGAGCGTCGACAAGACCGGCCAGATCCACGCAACCCGCGGTTGAGCCCGAGTACCGAACGGAGAATCGACATGACACAGGAAATGACCTACTTTTCGATCGACATGACGCCGTACGAGGACCGCGAGAAGTACGAGCCCATGCGGATGAAGTCCTGGCCTCGCGATGATGAGGCGTGGGATCGCATCCAGAAGTTAAAGCCGACCCTCGATTCCCTCACCGTCGATGTCATCGGTGGTGCCCTACAGTGGGCGATCGACGAGGGGGAGGCCGTCGTCGAACGGATGTCCCGAAGTAGCATCATCCGTGAGCAGCACGACTACCGTGCCTCGATCAACACCCTCGACTGTGACAACGTTACGACGGTGTCGTGGTCTGCCACCGCGGACCCGATTCGCGACACGTACCCCATCGAAGAAATTCGTGAGGGCGACGTCTACATCTACAACGATGTGCACGGTTCGTGCGCGACGATCGGGCATCTGCCCGATTACTGCGTCGTCATACCAATTTTCGGTGAAGGTCGACTGTTGGGCTTTTCGCAGGTGTTCGGCCATGTCACCGATGTCGGCGGCGCAGTGCCGGGTAGCTGGCCGATCCAGTCCAAGAGTATCTACGAAGAGGGCACGATCTGCCCAGTCATCAAGCTCTACGACGCGGGCAAACTCAACGAGGACGCTCGCAGAATCATTTTGCGCAACAGTCGCTTCCCCGGTGAGCTCCAGGGTGACCTCGACGCCTTCATCGCATGTACTCGTTTGATGGAGCGGCGCGTCCTCGAACTCGTTGATCAGTACGGTGCGGATACGCTCGAGGCCGCTTTCTACGCGATCATGGACCGCTGCGCGGAAGATGCCAGGGACCACGCCTTGCCCAACATCCCGGACGGCACGTATGTCGGAGAGGATTTCATCGAGGAAGACGGCGTCTCCGAGCGACCGATCAAGATCAAATACACGATCCACAAAGACAAGGATCGGTTGGTCATCGATGCATCGGGTACCGGTGCGACGGCGGAGGGACCTGTCAACTGGGCCATGGACGGCCGCCATTACATCAAGTGGCTGGGCGCATTCCTCGCCGGCGAAGCCGGCCAGGACCTACTGGTCAACGAGGGGATGTCCCGGGTCATGCAGATGATGATCCCACCGGACACCGTCCTCTCCGCGCGGCATCCTGCTCCCGTCGTCGATCGCATGGAATGCATGCTTGTCATGATCGGCGCCTACAATGCCGCAATGGCCAAAGCCCACAAGGGCAAGGTAATCGCCAACTCTTTCAACATTCAGCTCTACGGCATCTGGGGTCACGACGAGGACGGCAACGAGTATCTCTACCGTGAGATCTTCGGTGCCGGATCGGGTGCCCGGCCATGGGCGGATGGCACCGACACCGTCGACCTGGTGCCGCACTCGAAGAATCTTCCCGCCGAGTTCATCGAGCAGCGCTATCCGGTGTTGGTCGAGCGCGTCGGTCTCTTGCCAGATTCTGGTGGTCCTGGTCAGTACCGCGGTGGTCTGGGGTATCTCAAGGACGTCCGCTGTCTGGCCGATGGGTACTTGTCGATCACCGCGTACCGCACGGTGTTCGGTCCTTACGGCGTAAATGGTGGCAAGGCAGGCACTCCGGGCGTGTGTTACATCAATCCCGGCACGCCCGAGGAAGAAAAGCTCGTGTACCGCAAGCAGATGATTCCGGTGAAGAAGGGTGACGTTGTCCGGATCACTACTCCCGGTGGCGGCGGCTGGGGTGACCCGCTCAAGCGCGATCCGGAGGCGGTGCGTCTGGACGTCAATCGTGGGTTGGTCTCTGTCGAGAGTGCGATGGCAGATTACGGTGTGGTGCTCGTTGAGACTGACGATCCTCGCTTCCCGTACACCCTCGACGCCGAAGCCACTGTGAGTCGACGCATGGAGATCCAGTCGAATCGTCCGCCGCTCAAGCTGATCGACCGTGGACCGGCCTTCAACAAGTTGGTCGAATCAGGTCAGATCACCGTCAGTGACTATCACGATCTTGCGTTCGACGAAAACGGCAACCAGGTCGGCTGACGCCGATCCACCGTTCACCGGGCGGGAGTCACTCGTCGAGAAATCGACTCCCGCCCGGTGAGTTCTGCGCCTATGCGACATCAATCCGAATCTAAAGGGGTACAACATGACCGCGCAGGTTGCTTCCACAGTGACTCGCCATGTTCAAGCGGTCCGAGGCTTGAACTCACCGGTCGAGATGATCATCGATCGGTGGGGGGTTCCGCACATCTATGCCGACTCCACGCACGATGTGTTCTTCGCGCAGGGATTCAATGCGGCCCGCGACCGGCTGTGGCAGATCGATCTGTGGAGAAGGCGCGGTCTCGGCCTACTGGCGGAAGTGTTCGGACCCGAGTACATGGCCCGCGACCGTGCAGCTCGCCTGTTTCTCTACCGCGGAGAAATGCGCAGCGAGTGGCTGGCCTACGGCTCGGACACCAAACGGGTCGCTACGTCTTTCGTTGCCGGAATCAACGCCTACGTGGACTTCGTCCGCAACTCGCCCGACCAGCTCCCGCCGGAGTTCACAGGGTTCGGGTATCTGCCCTCCTACTGGGAACCGTCGGATGTCGCCCGAATACGAAGCCACGGCCTGTTCCACAACCTACGGGAGGAGGTCGCGCGAGCGCTGACCCTCCGCGACTTCGGTCCGGAGGTGGAGGAGTTGCGCAAGATTCGAGAACCTTACGTGCCGTTGCACGTTCCCGACGGGCTCGACCTGGCGGCTATTCCTGACGACGTTCTCGACGTGTACGAGTTGGCCACCACCTACCCGAACTTTGATGATCCATCGCAGGTTCCATCCTCCGCTGCCACACTCATGGAAGGAAGCAACAATTGGGTTCTGGGTAGATCCCGGACAGTGAACGGTCGCCCTGTCCTGGCCAACGACCCACACCGTGCTCTGTCCCTGCCGTCGCTGCGCTATCTGGTCCACCTCACGGCACCGAACTTCGACGTGATCGGAGGTGGAGAGCCGGCAATGCCCGGAATATCGATTGGACACAACGGAACCCTGGCGTTCGGAATGACCCTGTTCAGCATCGACCAGGAAGATCTGTACGTCTACGAACTCAACCCCGACAATCCTCGCCAGTACCGTTACGGGAACGACTGGGAGGACATGACACGCGAATGCCAGTCAGTTCCGGTCCGAGACGGCGACGACGTGGAGGTGGAACTACTCTTTACCCGGCACGGTCCGGTCATCTGTTCCACCGAGACCCACGCTTTCGCCGTCCGCGCGGCATGGCTCGAACCAGGAATGGCGCCTTACCTCGGCAGCATGGACTACATGCGAGCCCAGAACGTCGACTCGTTCACCGCAGCAATGAACAGGTGGGGCGCACCGCCGGAGAACCAGATTTGGGCCGATACCGACGGCAACATCGGGTGGAAGGCTGCGGGACTGACGCCACGTAGGCCGAACTGGGACGGCACGCTCCCCGTGCCAGGCGACGGCAGGTACGAGTGGGACGGCTTCTACGACGCTGACGAACTGCCTGGCATCGAGAACCCGGAGCGAGATTGGTTTGCCTCGGCCAACGAGATGAACCTGCCGCCCGAACGGCCCCTCGACGAAACTGTCACCCATGACTGGTATGCACCGGATCGCAAGCGCCGTATCGACGAGGTTCTAGAGTCCGGGACGATTCGCTCCGTCGAGGATGCGGCGTGTCTGCAGGACGACGTGATGAGCATTCCCGCTCGGCGCATTCTGGCCGTTCTTGAGCGAGTGAAGCCGCATGGGCCGAGTGCTGCGTTGATCATGCTTCGGGACTGGGACGGCAACCTTGGCGCCGAATCTGCAGCGGCAGCGCTGTTCGAGGTATGGCACCGTAGGCACCTGCGGCCTGCGCTGTTGACCGAGGCTCTCATCCGACTTGTTCCCGCCGACCAGGTACCCTCCGCAGTCCGACGGGTTCTCCCCGAAGAAGCCCTACTCGCCGACTCGCGGGTGCTCCTCGGCCTCATCGAGCGACCGAACGGCCGACTGGGGCAAGAACCCGAGACAGTTCTGCGCACGGTGTTTGCCGATTCGCTCGCCTCCGCATACGCCGACTGTCGAAATTTGCTGGGGGAGGACGAGGCCACATGGCGGTGGGGTGATCTTCACACCTCCACGCTGCGCCATCCACTCGGACTCCAGGATCCCGAAACCGGTACATCGATAACTCTGGGCCCGGTGCCTCGTGGCGGCAGCGGCGACACTGTCTGTGACACCGCCTACGACCCTAACTTCGTGCAGACCGGTGGATCCACCTTCCGCGTTGTCATCGATGTCGGACAGTGGGATCAGTCGCGCGCGCTGAATTCGCCCGGTCAGTCGGGTGATCCGCGCTCACAGCACTTCGGAGACTTGATCGAACCGTGGTCGCGTGGGGAGTATTTCCCCCTCCTCTACTCGAGGAAGGCCGTCGAGAAGGCCGCTGAGTCCGTGTGGCTTTTCGAGCCCGACGGGGGCTGACCGACCTGCGACACGGATCGAAAATGCGTGATGTACTTCGTGCGGCGCCCCACCTGGACTGAGGGAGGTGGGGCGCCGCGGGACGTCCAGTCAAGGACCGGTCGGTTAGAGGGACGGCACTCGGTTGGCCCATTGGGTGGCTTCTTCGAGTGCTGCAGACAACTGGAAAACAGTAAGGTCGTCGTAGGCCTTGCCGACGATCTGCATGCCAGTAGGAACTCCCGTAGTCGGGGAGAACCCGGACGGAACCGAGGCGACAGGCAACGTGCTGAGGATATTGAACGGATACGTCATTGCCCATCCCAAGTACGCAGACGCGGGGCGGCCGTCGATGGTGAAGGACTCGTCGTCATTGGCGTGATCCGCTAGGACCGACGGCACCGCGAGTGTCGGCGTGATCATCACGTCATAGGAGTCGAAGACCTTCTTGTTGATCTCCTGGTACATCGATAGTCGAGTAGCGTTTACACCGTAGAACTCTTTGAGGGTGCGCTGGGAGCCGCTCTCGATGAGTTTCACGACGAATGGATCCAGTTCGTCTCGGTGATCGGTCAACTGATCGCCGGCCAGCGCCCAGAACAGACCTTCCCAGGTGGTGAGCCACGCGTCAAAGACTCTTTCATCCCAACCAAGGTGGATCTCTTCGACGATGCAACCCAAACTTTCCAGAGTGTCGGCGAGGGCCCGCGTATTAGCTTCAACCTCGGCCGACACGTCGAAGTAGCCCAGGTCCATCGACAGGGCCACTCTCATTCCCTTGATCGATTGGAATGAGCTGGGGATTGTGACTTTGTCCCGCAGCGAATGTGGATCGGCCGGATGCTGTCCGGAGATCACGTTCTGCATCAGTGCGGCGTCAGCGACGCTGCGCGTCAATGGGCCATAGTGCAGCACCGCCTCGCTCGGATGCTCTCGGTCAGTCGGATTGCGTCCGAACGGAGCCTTGTACCCGAAAATGCCCGATGCCGATGCCGGAATCCGGATCGAACCGCCTCCGTCGGTGCCGTCAGCAATAGTGGTGAGTCCAGCCGCGACCGCCGCGCCGGAGCCGCCTGAGGATCCCCCGGGACTGTAGTCCAGGTTCCAGGGATTGCGTGTCACTCCCCACAGCGGGCTGCGTGTAACGCCAGCATGGGCATGCTCGGGAGTTGTAGTGCGACAGTGCATGATCGCGCCAGATTCAAGCAGCCGTTCCACGGCGGGTGCGGTCTGGTCGGGTCTGAAGTCTTTGAAGAGTCGGGATCCGTAAGTGGTTATCTCCCCTTCTACTGAGTGCCAATCCTTGATTGCGCAGGGAACCCCTTCGAGCGGGCGTGCGCTGTCAGGATTGGTGGCATAGGTCTTCTCGGCTTCGCGAGCCTGTTGGAGGGCTCGTTCGAAATACTCGTGAGTCAGGCAGTTGAGTGTGCCGTTGGTGTCCTCGGCTCGCTGGATGACCGCCTCCATAAGTTCAACTGGAGACAGGCTTCGATTCCGAAACCGGCTGATCGCTTCGGTTGCGGTGATGTATGGCAGGGTTGAATCGGTCGTCACTAGCCTTCCCTTTCTCCTACTGAGGTTGCTGCGGTGTGCGCATGATTCTTGGCCGAACGGGCCGCCGGGCACATCGGTCAAATGACGTAGTGCACGTCGAGCGGGATTGACGGAAAGGCGGGGACCAGTCGACGCTGAGTGGTACAGATTGCTAACAGGCTGCGACGTTTGAATTGCGCAGCGTGGCGTGCAGGAGGACATGACCGTGGGATATGGTCAAGCCGCGGCGATCAGCCGCATCGCGATGGTTGCCACGGACGTGGTGCACGGCGAGCAAGGTATCTCTGACATTGCGGCGCCGTTGCGAGAACTGGCCGAGTTCGACGCCATGATGATATCGAGTAAGGATCCGTTCACTGGTGCCCACAAGCCAGTGTTGAACATAGGCTACAACCCCTCGTTGTTGGCCTTTCTGAACCAGGAGTATCTGCGCTGTCCCAGTTATCGGACAGCGGCGCAACACCGTCGGCCGATGCGTATGCGCGATTTCGGAGATGATTTCTTCCGAACCAGAGTCTACGAGGAGTACCTGAATCCGATCGGCTACCAGGAAGGCGTGACGCTAGTGCTCCGTGCGCCCGACAGTCGAATTACCGGCCTGCTCACGATGAGTTTCGCCAACCCACGGGACATCGACGAAGACGCGCGGGTTGGCGTTGAGCTTGTGTCTGCCGCGCTGGGTAGACTGTCGGATTTTCATGCCAGGCCCAGGCAGTTGGCCAGCGGAATCGACTCCGGGGCATCGTCCTATCTGGTCGATCGCAATGGATCGGTGATTTGTCTTCGCGCTGTCGACCAGAGCGGAGGAGACGGGCCTTTTCCTGAATGCATCGTCGCGGCTTGTGCTGTACTGGAGAGTTCGGCGGGGTTCGGTCATCAGGTTTGTGGTGTCGCGACCCTTGAGCAGACCAACCGGTGGCAACGTGCCCGCATTCTCGTCACCGATGTCGCGGGGCACCGGCATGCACTCATCCTGATCTGCGAGACGGAATCACCGCTGGGCCTGACACTCCGGGAAGTCGACGTCACCACGCTGGTCGCGGTCGGCTTGTCGAACAAGGAGATCGGTGAGCGTCTGCATGTGAGTCCGCGGACGGTGAGTACTCATGTGGAGCACATCCTTGGGAAGGTGGGGATCACCAACCGCACCGCGCTCGCCTCTCTTGCAGTGAGGGAGGGAATCTTGCGTCTGAGCCTTCTATACAACCATCCTAGAGGGTATGGGTAGCCCCGGCGTTGAGTCAGGGGTTGCGGACCTGGGCCCTCTCACCCATGTTCGTAGGCTACCGAGCGGGAATCCCCTTGCCTGGCCAATCAACAGTGGTCGGGGCCCTGGCGTTTACTGCGTGTACGAGCGTAGGACTGCACGTGCACGTGCACGTGCACGTACGTTCGGTCGCGGCAGCGGCCTTCGATAGCGTCACCGACGAAGTGTTCCAGAGCAAACTGACGCTGGCCTTCGAGCACATCCGATCCTGGATTGCAGATCTACCGGGCCCGACAGCAGTGACCTGTGAGGCCGGGCCGACCGGCTCCGGGTTTTATCGGCCCTTGACTGTCGACCGTCGCGTAATTCCCCAGGGGTTTCCGTCACGGAATTCCCCATGTCCGGGTGTGCTGAGTCGAGGGTAGCCGGGCCGGTGCTCGGGTTGGTTCAGTTCGCGGCCGCGGTGCGGTTTCCGGGGCGTTTGCGTGGCCGGTAGTGGCAGGTCCCCGATAGTCGGTCCGGTCGTTTCTAGAGCCGGTTCCTCTGTGCAGTCGATCAGTCGATCTCGCACGCCACCGGTTGGTGCCGGTGGGTGCATCCGGCAGCGTACTCGGCGGGGGTCTTGTACCCCAATGCCGAATGACGGTGTCGGTGATTATGGTCGTCCTTGAAGTCCTCGATCACCACCCGGGCCTCGAGCAGAGTGGGCCAGTAGTTGCGGTTCAGACACTCATCGCGCAACCGGTTGTTGAACGACTCGATGAACCCGTTGTTCCACGGCGTGCCCGGCGGAATGTAGGACACCCCCACCGACCCAGCACAGAAGTCCCGCAGCGCTTCCGAGATGAACTCAGGCCCATTGTCCATGCGCAACACCAGCGGCGGCCCACCCCACATCGCGAACGCCTTCTCCAAGCCCTCGATCAACCGGCCGGCGGTGATCGAGCGGTCCACGATGTTCAACAACGACATCCGGGTATGTTCATCGACCATCGACGCGATCTTCACCGTCTTGCCGTCGACGGTCGAATCGAGCTGGAAGTCCAATGCCCACACCACATTCGGAGCATCAGCGTCGACGACCGGAACCGAGGACAGGCCGGCACGTTTGCGGCGTGGAGCACGCCGGACCTGCAATCCTTCTTCTTTCCACAGGCGGTGCACCTTCTTCTTGTTCACCTCGATGCCCTGGTCGTAGCGCAGCCATGCCCACGCCCGACGAAACCCGTGCCGCGGATGCTTGCGGGAATACCTGCGCAACTCTGCGCGCAGATCGGCGTCCGGGTCGCCTGGTGTCTGCGCCAACGGCAACCGCCGGTAAACCGATCGGGAGAGCCCAACGACCTTGCACGCGAACCGCTCCGACATCTGTAGGGTGTCGGTGAGCATGGTGATCGCGGCGCGTTTGGCGGTCGGGCTTAGAATTTTCCCTTCGCGATCTCCCGCAACGCGTCCTTCTCCAACTCGGCATCTGCGAGCAATCGCTTGAGCCGGCTGTTCTGCTCCCGCAGTTCCTTGAGCTCCTTCGCCGCATCGGCATCCATGCCGCCGTATTGACGACGCCAGTTGTACAGCGTCGCCGCCGACACCTCGAGCGCGGCGGCGATCTCCTCGCCGTTCTTGCCTTCCGCGGCCAACTCGTCGGCCCGGCGCAGCTTGCGCACGATGTCCTCGGCCGAGTGACGTTTGCGTCCCGCCATGATCCCTATCGTCCCTTCTTCGCCCTTACCAGGGCAATCAGGACTCTAGAACAACCCGGACCTACTCACAGGGGACACGCCATCAGCGTCGACGACCGGAACCGAGGACAGGCCGGCACGTTTGCGGCGTGGAGCACGCCGGACCTGCAATCCTTCTTCTTTCCACAGGCGGTGCACCTTCTTCTTGTTCACCTCGATGCCCTGGTCGTAGCGCAGCCATGCCCACGCCCGACGAAACCCGTGCCGCGGATGCTTGCGGGAATACCTGCGCAACTCTGCGCGCAGATCGGCGTCCGGGTCGCCTGGTGTCTGCGCCAACGGCAACCGCCGGTAAACCGATCGGGAGAGCCCAACGACCTTGCACGCGAACCGCTCCGACATCTGTAGGGTGTCGGTGAGCATGGTGATCGCGGCGCGTTTGGCGGTCGGGCTTAGAATTTTCCCTTCGCGATCTCCCGCAACGCGTCCTTCTCCAACTCGGCATCTGCGAGCAATCGCTTGAGCCGGCTGTTCTGCTCCCGCAGTTCCTTGAGCTCCTTCGCCGCATCGGCATCCATGCCGCCGTATTGACGACGCCAGTTGTACAGCGTCGCCGCCGACACCTCGAGCGCGGCGGCGATCTCCTCGCCGTTCTTGCCTTCCGCGGCCAACTCGTCGGCCCGGCGCAGCTTGCGCACGATGTCCTCGGCCGAGTGACGTTTGCGTCCCGCCATGATCCCTATCGTCCCTTCTTCGCCCTTACCAGGGCAATCAGGACTCTAGAACAACCCGGACCTACTCACAGGGGACACGCCAGTAGGACGGTCCGTCCATCAGGATCTGGTGGCTGGTGTTGATCAACCGATCGAGAAGGGACTCTGTTGCGCCCCGGCTTCAGTAGAGGCTCTCGACGACCCGCTCGGTTGTTCCGGCGGGACTATGTGAATCGTAGTAGGACTGTTCGGCTTCGACGGGCGAGATCATCCCGATCTCACCGTGCAGGCGGCGGTGATTGAACCAATCGATGTACTCGGCCACCGCAATTTCGAGGTCATCGATAGAGCGCCACGGTCCCTTGTTACGGATCAGTTCGGCCTTGAACAGCGAGTTGAACGCCTCGGCGAGGGCGTTGTCGTACGAATCTCCGCGGCTGCCCACCGAAGCGACCGCGCCGGCCTCGGCAAGGCGCTGGGTGTAGCGGATAGCTCGATATTGAGCTCCGCGGTCGGAGTGATGTATCAACTGGGACAGGACCTGACCTGTATGTTCGCGGGTCCAGATGCCCATCTCCAATGCATCGAGTGCGAGATCGGTGCGCAGACTCGTCGACAACTGCCATCCCACGATGCGGCGTGAGAAGACGTCGATGACGAACGCGGCATACGTCCATCCGGCGAACGTGCGGACATAAGTGATATCGGCGACCCACAGTTGGTCCGGTGCTGAGGCGGTGAATCCGCGGTTGACCAGGTCGGCAGGCTTGTCGGTGTCCGCTGCGGCGATCGTGGTCCGGGGGTTCTTCGACCGGGCGATGCCGCGTAACCCTTCGGCGCGCATCAGGCGCTCGACGGTGCACCGGGCCACCCGGACACCCTGCCGCTGCAGCTCCGCATGGACCTTGCGGGCACCGTAGACGGCGTAGTTCTCGGCGTGGACCCGGTGGATTTCTTCGATCAGTTCCATGTCGCGGACCGCCCGCGCTGAGGGTGGGCGGGTTTTGGCGGCGTAGTACGTTGACGGGGCGATCTGCACACCGGTCCGAGTGAGGACTCTGCAGATCGGCTCGACCCCGTGATCGGCCTTGTGGGCGTCGATGTAGTCGACGATCACTTGAGTTTGTGACCCCGCTCCGCTGCTGCGAAAAACGCCGAGGCTGTTTTCAGGATCTCGTTGGCACGGCGCAGTTCTCGGTTCTCGCGTTCGAGTTCGGCGATGCGTTTCGCCTCGTCGGTGGTGGTACCCGGACGGACGCCACCGTCGATCTCTGCCTGGCGAACCCAGGTACGGAGGGCTTCGGGATGGATGCCCAACTGCTCGGCGATCCGCTTGATCGCTCCTGTTTTCGATCCTGGATCGCGGCGGGCCTCGACTGCCAGCCGCGTCGCTCGTTCCTTCAGCTCCTCCGGGTACTTTCGCGGTGCTCCCATGGATCTCATCCTTCCGTGTGATGAGACCCTCCAACAGACCCGGTACGCAACACATCATACCGAGCGCCTATACCAAAGAAAAACAAGCCCTCCGGCCGACAGCACGATTTGAGACTCGGCAGCCGGACATGCCACTGTCATCGGACCACTTCAACCGATCCGGCTCGATTGCCTGCCGCGGCGTCAAGGCCGGCCTGTCGACCAGTGCGACGGTAGTAACGCTTGGCGCAAATGTTCTGGTGGTGCCAGTATGCGCGTAACGCCAAGGGAAGCCTGGGCATCCAGAACGTTCCTTCGATGGTTTCTGTCGGTTGCTGCGCACCGATCATGATGTCAGCGAAGACGATGCCGGCGCCCTCGGCGGTATTGCGCGAGGCCAGGATGTTTCCTTCGGCATCGACAATTTGTGTTGCTCCGACGTAATTGGTGTCGTACGGAGCTGTCATCGATGTGCCAGGCAAAAGCATGAAGTCGGTGCGGAACTGCCCGCAATGGGATGCCTGCAGGACTGGAGCTCCGACTCGGCGGGCAAATTCGGTGGGAGCATTCTCCGAAAGGTACCTGTTGTATTGCGACAAAGGACCGAAAATGCGGTCGACGAGACCACCCCAATTGTTGGGGGTTGTCCACCAGTGTGTGCCGGTCATCACGACATCGGCTCGGCCAACGAGCCTGCGGGCGGTCTGATTGCGGATCAGCTCCCAACAGACGGCCGCACCCATGCGGCCAAGGCTGGTTTCAAATGCTCCATCGTCGTTGCCGGGGCCGTAGAAAGCGTTCTCCCACATCGTGGGCAGGTCTTTGTCGTGCAGATGGGTTGTGCCATCGGGCTCAAAAAGGTGGTAGCGATTGTAGATGTTGTCTCCCTCGGCGATCAGCATTGAGCCACCAATGTGACAGCCATACCGTTTTGCCGCTGCCTTGAACATGTCGACGGCCGCGTTTTGTGGCGGGAGAACGCTTCGATGCACTTCACTGCGAAACGGCAGCGGAGACGTAGCAAACTCCGGAACCCCAATGAGTTTGGCGCCCTTACCGGCCGCTTCGGCGATCATCACATTCAGTCGGCGCATGTTCTCCGCGACGTCGCCGGGCACCCCTTCGAACTGGATGGCCGCGGCTTTCGTGGGCTGCGCTGTGTCGCTCACCGAATCTCCTGAGGTCTGTGACGGGATTGTTGAGTTCCCGGGCAGGCGCATCGCTCCCCTTATCTTGCAGAAGCGAGTTTTACATTGCGATCATATGGTTGCTCGGCGTCGGCCTGTCAAGGGACCTTGGGATATGGAGCTATCGCGCTTGCCGTGATTCGGTTGGTGCACTTGTTCATACGCAGTGGATGATGCGCTTGCGGAGTAGGTCGGAGTGCGCACCGCTGCCATGATGAGCCCGCGAACTGCTGCGGAGCCGTCGAGAAGCAGCATGGCGGATTGCCTACGCTGCGTCTGCCTGAGACGGATCCAACCACATTCATCCGAGACGGATATTGCGACCTGTGTCGCCGCGGCATGCTCGGATCGGGGGGGAGGATCTATCTATGCGCGTGGCGCTTTGCTGGGCGATGCTTGGTCGCTCTCTTGACCAGCGTTTGGTCCGGCATTCAACGCGTACAGAAAAGCCGCCGCGTCACGTGGACGCCGGACATCAAAACCGGTAAGTTCGCGTAGTTTCTCCAGCCGGTTCAGAACGGTGTTTCGGTGGCAATAGAGCTGGTTCGCCACCCGTGACACTGTGCCGTCGCCGTTGCAGTATGCGAGCGCGGTTTCGATGAGGGTCGATGCGTCCGGGATACTTTGGAGGGCGCCGAACAACTTGGATGCCAAAGCGTTCACGACGAGCGGTGTCTGCGCTGCAGCCACCGCGAGCCACGCGTTTTCCAGGAGTCCTGGCGACGTTTGGTTGAATGGAAGTGCACTGAGAGTTGCTGCGGCTATCTTCGTGGCGTTCGGCACCTCGTCCAGTCCGTGCGCGGGTGGAGAGATCGAACACCGTATGCCCTGCAACGCGGTGGCGAATCTCCGATCGTGCTCCCGTGTGCACTGCACCAGGAGGAGGTCGCCGACTTCGATTTCTTGGTAGTGAATGGCCCACCCGAGGCCGACCAACGTGTCCCTTGCATCACGGAACTGAGGGGCGAAGGCTCGATCCGCCACCGACACGAGGAATCTACCGTCCACGTCGAAACCCAGTGCCGCTGCAGCTTCGTTCACGACGTCGGGTCGCTCACCTCCACTCTTTTGCAGGCGTCGGAACCACTCGCGCCGGTTGTCGTCGGACAAGCGGTCCATCTGGATGACGCGACGCTGGTAAGCCTGGGTGATCTGGCGTGTGTGATCGTCGACCACCGACCAAACGCGCGGAGCGTTGCGGAGCAGCGCGGCAGCCTCTTCCTCGTCGGCCTCTGCGAGAAGTGCCTCCCACACGACCTGGAAGTCCAGATTCGCGGCGGCCTGTACCTCCGTTAGCGACACGCATTGTTCGGCTCGCCTCTCGCCGACTCGATCCGAGATCCCGCGCAGCTCGTCGCTGACTGGGTGGTCTGCGAGCCGGCGAAGGATCAGCTCGAATGACTCATTGGCTTTGACATGCAGTTCCGATTCGTCCACCCAGGAGTCGCGATACCTACCGGAACTTCTGACCAATGCGATCCAAGTCGAGTACAATTCGCCTCGCCGTTCCAGGCATCTCGAAGCAACACGGGCCAACGCGGGGTCTACCGGTTCGCGGAATTGGTCGGGCCACACCTCGGCCGACTGGGTGCCAGGAGAACCTGGTGGGCTCTGAGGCACGGAATTGCTCCTCCGCCGCGCGAGCGAAGAATTGCCGAGCATGGACCCTCCGTTATCGCCGCACCGTCTGTGAAAGCTTTCGCTGAGTGTAGGTCCACGGTTGTGTGTTCGGCCAGAACTGCTGGATCGGCAACCGTCGGTAGCCTTGAGACACACTCGCACAACGGCACCCACGCCAAGGAGATGCGACTGTTTCTTACATGTGGTACCTGGCGTCGATGTGTTCGTTCACCACAGCATCCATTTGGATCGTTCACCCACAGATAGTGTCGGAATCTCTGAAACCCGTTCTAGGTACGTGTTTCGAGAGTTGTCGTGGACCCCCATTACCGACCGGGGTATCCGTCGCCGGTGCGGGTTCTCTGCGCCGCGCTGGGGTGTGCTTTCGAAATCGGCGATGTCGTATCGGGCGCTGCGGCGATCTCTTGGCCGATGTGTCCGCAGGTGATTTCGCAACCGCCGTCGCTGGTGGCGCTGCGCTGAGGTCCGGATTGGGGATGGCGGAGCTGCCCCGCGAGCGCACGGCGGACACCGTCTACGCCGCGCCCCGCTCGAGCGCACGAACTGCTCATGTACCCGAAACTTGCGTGCCCAGCGGCAGGACACCGCATCAGGCGGGTCTGTTCGAGAAGCAGCGTCGGGGCGAGCTGATCAACACCTCATCGGTGAAGCCGCCCGAAACCGCCGAAAACCCAGCTGCCGCAGGGGTGGGTATGCGAAGGCCGGCTCGGAATCGGCGAGCAAGTGCCATATTCCAGCGAGCATCGACAGTTCGCATTCGAGGCAATCCCGTGCCGCACCTAATGTCCATACGCCTTTTGTCTGAGTTCGCGGCGCAAGATCTTTCCGGTAGTGATCAGGGGCAGTTGATCGATGACGGTGATGGGGCGCGGGTCCTGGCAGAAGGCGAGCTTGTGCTTCACACAGGCCGTACCTCTTCGGACGCGGAGCGCAACTGGGGGCTGCTTTGAGTGGCGGTTTCCGTGTTCTTACTTGTGGATGGAGGGCGTGAACTCGATCATGTCTCGGCCGACCGCTGCTGCGGGGGCGTTCTCTGCAATGTGTCCGCGTAGTGTTCGTGCGAACTTGGCTGCGTTGCCTGCTCGGAGGTGTTCGACGAGTGTGGCATGTTCGGCGATGATGTCGGCGCAGCGCGTCAGCAAGTGCTCACCTGAGGCGAAGAGCACGAACCGGTGTCGGTCGGAAAGCTGGTCGTAGAGCTCGAGCAAGACACTGTTGCCTCCTGCCTCCACGAATCCGCGGTGGAACTCGAGAGCGAGGTCGATAAATCGACGAACGTCCTTGTCGACGAGGGCAGCACGTTGCTCGTCGATGGAGTGTTCGAGGCGTTCTGCCAGGAGCTGACGCCGTTCCTCGGAGGCTCGGTCCACCGCCGTCGTCTCGAGGACGAATCGGGCGTCGGCGAGTTCGGCGACGGTTCGTTCGCTCACTCCTTGCACCAGGGCACCACGTTTGGGGTAGATGACGATCCATCCCTCGTCCTGAAGGCGCGCAAGTGCGACACGCACAGGTGTACGGCTCACGTCGAGTTCGGACGCCAGTGTGTTCTCGCCGAGCATGGTGCCGGGGGCATGCGTGCCGTCGAGGATGTGATCGCGGATCACCCGGTAGGCACGCTCGGAGGCACTGGGGCTTTCATTCGGGCCGGCGGTCATCGTGGTCTCCTCGTCCTCGACTCGAATCGAGATGGATTCATCTGAGACTGTCGAGGGTAGTGATCGAAAGCATCCGCCGCGGCGGTGCATGTGTTGGGAACGGATGTCGCGGACGTCGCGCTCGGAGGGTCCCTGTAGGGGCGCAGATCATGTGGGCGGCGGTCTTCTGCTGCCGATTCCTCGCTCGGGCGGTGCGGTTGCCGATGTGGGGGAAAGCAGGTTCACCGTTGTGCCCGTTCGAAGTGGTCTTTGTCGGGGAAGGGTGGCGTTGCTCTACCCGGCCATGTCATCAGCGGCACCGCCTTTACGGCGAACGCCAGAGTGACGAGCAGAACTGCGGTAGCCATGAGGTTGATCCACAGGAAGCCACCTGCCGCCAACACTGTGCCGGCCGTAGCTGCCATGAGTGCCCCGCCCAGGTTCATCGCGGAGTCGGAGGCGCCCTGCAGGGTGACCTTCGCATGGTGTGGCACCGACGCCGTCAGCAACGCCGAGCCGCCGATGAGGAACATCGACCATCCCACTCCGAGGAGCAGTAGCGCGGTAGTCAGTAGCGGCATGGATGACACCGGCGCCAGGGCGTCGAGGACGCCGATCGTGATTGTCGCAATGAAGACGACGATCCCGGACGCGATCACGGTTCCCGGTCCCCAGCGGTCGGACATCCATCCGAAGATCGGTGAGAGCGCGTACATTCCGGCAATGTGGATACTCACCACGAGGCCGATGGCTCCGAGGTCGAATTGCTGGTGATGCATGTGCACCGGTGTCATCACCATTACGTTCGTCATCATCATCTGACCGGTGACGATGGTAACGATCGCAAACAGCGGAACCGGCTGCGCAGCAACGAAGCGCAGTGCGGCAGTCAGACCGAGCGGCGCCGGTGTGTGCGTGGTCGTGGCGGTGACTGCAGCATCATCACCGGCTCCGTGGTTGCCCTTGGCGGTCCGGTTGCGCTGGGTGGTGTTTGCGCGGGGGCCACTTGCCAGGGTCGATGCGACCAGAGCTGCAAGGGCGAAAGCGACCATCGAGATCAGGTAGGGGCCCACCAGGGGATGCATTCCGAGCGCTTCACCCAAGTGTGCGCCGGGGCCGGTGAAGTTCGGGCCCAGCACGGACCCGACGGTCGTTGCCCAGACCACCAGGGACATTGCCCGTCCGGTCGCTGTAGGGCCGGCGACGTCGACAGCGGCGTACCGGGCCTGCAGCCCGGCCGCAGTGGCCGATCCGCACATCATCATCCCCAGCATGAACAGTGGCAGGAACTCTATCGCCACGGCTACGAGGACCACTGCGGCACCGAGCATGCCGATCCCGAACCCCAGGGTCAGGGCTCTGCGTCGTCCGGTGCGTGCCGCGAGCGCCGCCAAGGGGTAGGCAACGAGTCCGGCGCCGAGGATCATGCTCATCTGCGCGAATCCGGCCATCGCAGTTTGCCCCGTGATCTGCTCGGCGAGCAACCCGCCGACGGCGTAGCCGGATGCAATTCCGGCTCCCGAGAACAACTGCGCTGAGATCAGCTTGGCTTGTGTCACCGCGCGCGAAGGCATCGGCACTGCACGGTCCTTTCGGGTCGGCCGGCTCGACGAGGCGGCATAGTTGCCGGAGCGACGTACTGGAGTACACGAACTTCCGAATGTCTCGGGGTGGTGTTCTCTCTTCGAGAGCAACTGTGCACGGAGAAAATCGAGCGCTCGCGGTTCCGTCGGGTTCGAGACGCTGCGCTCGTGCAGTGGGGAGGTGCGACATGCTTTGGGCTGCTCAGTCTTTGCGCTGTTCGGTGTGCCATGGAGTACCGCGTTCTTCGGCGAATCAAGAATACATCTTGGATACAAGAAGACAAGGCTGTCTCCGATTCTGGCAATTGCGACGAATTTCGATCGACGACGGCCGGGCTCGGTATGCCGGTAGGCGTTCTCGCCGCTCGGCGAACGCTTCGTCCCGAGGGCTTCGAGAGGGGTTCGCGGTGTCGCCGGATGAGAGGTTCGGGACGCTGGAATAGGCTCCTTGCTCGGCCGATTTCTTCGATTCTGGCTTCTGCCAGGTCGGGCCTGGTTGGTGTTTTCCTGGGAGTTGTCGGTCCGGGTGGAAGCATATTCGGCATTGAGCGTGGGATTTACCATGTGATTAGGAGGTGTATGTCATGAACCCGCACACTCACGCCCCGACCTCGCCGCCTACAACGACGCCGCTCGGATGACCCAATCTGAGCTGGTCGCAGCGCTGCGTGAGCTGCTCGGCGCCAAACTCGTCGCGTACCTGGGGAAGGTGAAGGAAACCCGCGCGGTGCGCCAGTGGGCTGAGGGCACCCGCACCATCAACAACGACACCGATGTCGAACGCCTCCGTATCGCCTACCGCGCCGCCCGGCTGATCGTAGAACGCGACACCCCCGCCGTGGCGCAGACCTGGTTCCAGGGCCTGAACCCCATCCTCGACGACCGCCCGCCGGCGCTGCTGTTGCGGGAAGGCGAGCTGTCCGATGTCGGCCCGAAGGTCCTCGCCGCTGCCCGGCAGTTCGCGGCGGCCGGATGAGCGCACCGGACCGAACGCTGATCTCCACCCCGCGCGGCGATGTGTGTTGCGTCCATGTCGACGGCGTGGCCGCCTACCGGGTCGGCTACCCGCCGACCTCGTGGGAGTGGACGCCGTGGGAGTTCGCCACCGACGGGCGCTTCACCGGCTGCTGGGACGATCCGGCGGGGGTGTGGCGAACCTTGTACGTCGGCGCGACCCGATTGTCCTGTTACCTCGAGGTCCTCGCTTACGCCCGCCTGAGTGAGGAACTCAGCGCCGCGCTCGACGAGATCGTTGACGACGAGGCAGACGAGTTCCCTACCATCGCGCCGGGTCGTGTCCCGCGGTCGTGGATGTCCTCCCGGGTCACCGGCAGCGGCGCGATCAGTGGATGGTTCGTCGTTCCCGGCGCCGCCGAGTCGGTGGCCACCTTGCGAGCCCTGTTTCGGCCGCATGCGATCCGGCTCGGTCTGCTCGATCTTGACACCGCGGCGATCCGCGACGCCCGCCCGCGCGCCCTCACGCAGGCGATCTCCCAGTGGGGCAATACCCTCTCCGATCCGGACGGTGAGCCGGTGGCCGGCATCGAGTTCGAGTCCCGGCACGGTGACGGGTTGGTGCTTTGGACACTGTACGAGGGGCCCGGTGACGGGGCGGTCAGCAAGAATGTCACGGTGTTGTACTACGGCCCGGTCGAGGAGCACGATGCCGATCTGATCGAAGCGATGCGCCTGCACAACCTGGTCTGGGAGGACGCCTGAATCGTCGGGTCGTACAGCGGCCGGCGACGAGAACGCCTGCCACCCGGGACATAGTGTCCTGACCGACATCGGATTGAGAGACAGCACCGATGGTGGAGGAGCGAGGACGAACGGACAGGGCTTCGCGACGCGGGTCGACACGGTGCTCCCTACCGTGCGAGCCCGCGTGGCCCGACGAACGGGTTCATCGTCAATGGTGCTCGGGGTGGAGGCGCGGGGGCTGACCAGCAGCATTCGCGTGGCGTGCTCGATCTCGAACAATCCGTCCGGACGTTGGACAACATCGACTGTATGTACGACATGTACGCCACCGTGTGGCGGGCGCTCATTCTCGAATTCGACAACCACACCGAACCAATGGAAGAAGTCCGTGTGCCCGAGGGGTGGAGGTCTGGGATCTGTCTGCTGATCTCGTGGGGGAATAGCGAAGAGCGGGTGCCTGTCTGTTCCGGTACGGGGTGTATGAGTAGATCGGTAGGTGCTCATGTGGCCTGGGTTCGAGATGACATCGATCGGCGCTGCGGTAGTTGGCGGGATTGTCTTCGGGTCTACATCGACCCATCAATGGCTTCAGCGCCACCGACGTGCTTGCACGTTTGCGGACACGCGTCTCGGTCGGGATCTCGCCGGTCGATACCGATGAGCAGAAGGACGGGGTGCACTCAATCGCCTCTCGCGAAGTATGCAGCTCGGCTGCAACTGAACGGAACTTCGTGAAGGCAAAGGGTTGAGCTCGGTCGAGACGAACCTCGGCTCTTGGGGCCTCGGCGCTTCGAATGGGTGTGTGCCGCTCGGGGTGAGCGGCCGCACCCGGCGCAGAGAGTGTGCACCGGGTGTGGCCGCGGTCGGTTCAGAGTTCGCGGGGATCGATGAGGCCGGCGTGTACCGCTTTGATCAGGCGGCGTGGAACTCGGTAGGTGGTGCCCGAGAGGGTGATCGGGACGAGGGTGGGGGAGTTGCTGTCCATTGTGCGCGCCGGGAGTGGGTGTTGGCGCGGGAGGTACGTCGTTTGGGTACTGCCATGACCGGAGTCCTTTCGAGGGGGTCAGGGGCGACGTCGGCCGTATTTGCGTTGGAATTTCTCTACGCGGCCGGCCGTGTCGAGTAGGCGGGCGGTGCCGGTCCAGTAAGGGTGCGAAGCGTTGGTGACGTCCGCGACGATCAGCGGGTAGGTGTTGCCGTCCGGCCAGTCGATGGTGCGGTCGGAGCGGGCGGTGGAGCGAGTCAGGAAGGTGGTTCCGGTGGTGGCGTCCTGGAATACCACGGGGTGATAGTCGGGGTGGATGCCGGGTTTCATCGTCGTTCTCCTTCGAGCAGTGAGGTTTCCTGTTCGGCCTGAGCGGTGGTTTCACAAGGGTCTTCGTGATGGTTGCCGAACGGGTCGGGCCAATTCGCCCACAGGTGCGGCTCGGAGAGTTCGGCGTCGGTCAGCAGCGCCCACTGCAGCGTCGCGCGGATCGCGTCGGGATCGGCGTCGTGGATGAGGATCACCATCGAGGTGTCGCGATCGCCGAAACGTTCGTCCCAGCGCAGCGCGGCGAGTGCTTGCCGTTCGGTGCTGGTGGCGGCGAGTTGTTCCGGTGTCATGGCCGCGAGCCACGGCCCGTCCGGGGTGACGCGCAGTCCGCCGCCTGCGGATTCGAGCAGCAGCGCATGGTCGGGTTGGGTGGCCACCCAGACTCGGCCGCGAGTGCGGATCACGCCGTCGAGCAGGACATCGATCGCTTCGTGGAGGCGACCGGGGTGGAAGGGGCGACGAGCGTCGAACTCGACTATCTCGATCCCGCAGTCATGCTCGAGGGGTGGCCGGCCCCGCAACAGCGGAGAGTAGGCGTCGAAGATCGCTCCGCGCCGGGCGGTCGGCGGGATACGGCGTAGCAATGCCTCGATGTCGCCGTGCTCGTCCCAGATCATCGGTGCCTCGGAGGCCAGGCGTGAGAGTACGGCGTGTAGTCGGGCCTGGTGCCATCCGTCGCTTCCTGGGCGGACGACGAGGGCGTCGGCGAACTCGACCTGGCCGACGACGACCTGTGCGGTGGTGCGGTCGTCGTCGAGTTCGTCGTCTCCGGTGGCGTTGTCGAGCCAGGTGTCGGCATCGATGCACGTGATGGTGGCCTGGACCTGTACGTCGTGGGCGGCTGGGGCGTCGACGCGGCCGACGATGCCGGCCACGACGAGATGTTCGATTGCCCAGCACAGTGCTTCGGGTTCGATCAGAGGGTCGAGTAGCAGCACGATGCGGTCGACGGTGCTGCGCTCGTGCAGACGGCGCAGTAGCGGGAGCAGGTCTTCGCGCAGGGTGCACGAGATGCAGCCGTGGGCGAGTTCGAGGATGGTTTCTCGCTCGTCGTCGGTGGTGGTCAAGGTGCGACGCACGACGCCCTCGTAAACGTCGGCGAGGTCGTGGCGCACGACGATGGTGCCGGGTCGTAGCAGGGCGTGGGCTGTCCGCTCGGTCGGTCCGCGCCAACCGGCGACGAGAATCAGCGGTGTCCGGCTCGTCACTGAATCACCTCTCGGTAATGATTGTCATTTTCTTATGGTGAGCGTACAGTCCCCGTCGACTCTTGTCGAAAATGATTGTCGCTAAGGTCGGCGGCGGAAAGGACACCGTGTCAGCGCACTGCCAGGTCACCGGACGCGCCCCCGGATTCGGGAAAGCCGTATCGCATTCGCATGTCCGCACCAACCGGCGCTGGAATCCGAACCTCCAGCGCAAGACCTACTACGCGCCCTCGCTCGGGCGCCGCATCACCGTGACCGTCTCGGCGAAAGGCATCAAGACCATCGACCGCGACGGCATCGACGCCGTCGTAGCCCGCCTACGTGCACAGGGAGTGAAACTGTAGATGTCCCGCAACGAAATCCGCCCGATCGTGAAACTGCGTTCGACAGCCGGTACCGGCTTCACCTACGCCACCCGCAAGAATCGCCGCAACGACCCCGATCGACTCGTACTACGCAAGTACGACCCCGTGGTGCGTCGGCACGTCGATTTCCGCGAGGAGAAGTAATCGTGGCAAAGAAGTCGACGATCGCCCGCAACGAACGACGCCGAATGCTCGTCGCCCGCCACCTCGACCGTCGCGCGGAACTGAAGGAGATCGTGCGGCGGCCGTCGAGCACCGACGAGGAACGCAGCGCCGCCCAGGCCGCCCTGCAGCGCCTGCCCCGCGATGCGAGCCCGGTCCGGATACGCAACCGAGATGCGGTCGACGGCCGTCCACGCGGTCACCTCCGCATGTTCGGTCTTTCTCGGGTTCGGATGCGCGAGCTGGCGCACCGGGGTGAGTTGCCCGGGGTCCGCAAGTCCAGTTGGTAGCCGAACAGTTTTCCGAAAGTTCAACGCAGACAGGAAAAAGAGTCTGCACCGGCGCCGCGCCGCGGATGGGCCGCGGCAGCGGTACCGGTCGGCCCGGGTGATCATCTACAGCGCGCTGACGAGGATGAGTGGTTATGCCGCAGAACTACAGGCGTCGGACCGGCATCTGACCGGTCGCAGCGCTGGCGGACCCCAGTGGTCGAGCACGCCCTAGAAGCCAGCAGACGGCAGACAGCAGTGTCGGGGAGCACGCCGTTGAGAAGCATCGGGAGGAGGAAAAGCAGGATGAAGGTTCGCTCATCGTTGAAGTCGCTGAAGAATCAGCCCGGTTCTCAGGTCGTACGCCGATGCGGCCGGGTGTATGTGATCAACAAGCAGAACCCTCGGTTCAAAGCCCGTCAGGGCTGACCGGATCGGCGGTACCGCCCACCGCGGGGAGACAGACCGTCTCTGCGACACGCCTGGTGTCGCAGAGACGGTCTTGTCGTGCATCCTGCCCGGCGTGATTGATGGTGAAATCTCTGATGGAACAACCTTTGACCTTGCTCGGTGCCACTTTCTGCTTGCGCCTACCCGGCATGCACCGCGCATACCGGGGAGCACCCGCAAGAATTTGTTCGTTCGGTCTTGGTCAGTTCGAGACCGAACGCAGGTATAGCAATCTGTCGTCGGCGGCGACAACACCGAGCGCTCGACCGGATTCTCGACTTTCCCGCTCGTACTGCCGAACACGCAATGATTCCGCGGGCCCGGGCGGACTACGTCCGCGTCGATGAACCGCTCACCCGGGTGCTGGCGAAGATTGAGCACCGGGCACACCCGCTATCCGGTCGTCGGCGACAGCGCCGACGACCTGCTCGGGGTGGTGCACCTGCACTATCTGCTCGACCGCGCCTGTGACACCGGATTCGTGGAGCAGTCGATGCGCCCGGCGCTGGCACTGGAGGCGCAGGTCCCGGTGTGCGAGGCGCTGCGCATCATGCGTGGGACCCGCAACCACTTGGCGACGGTCACCGACGACGGGTCGGTGGTCGGGCTGATCACGCTTAACGATGTGCTCACCCGACTTATGCCCGCTGCCGGCAGTGCAGCCTGACCGAGACCCCGTCCCCGGTGGCCTTGCGAATCCACTGCAGCGGACGGGGCCTCTTTCGGCGCAACGGACTCATGGTTCGAACACCGCCCGGCCATTCGGCGCCATGACAGCCGCCGCACCGATCACCGTTCTCGTCGTCGACGACGACCCCTTCGTCCGCCGCGGGGTGAGCGACATCTTCGCGGCCACCGACGACATCACCGTCGTCGCCGAAGCCGACGACGGCGACCGGGTACTCGAGGCGGTGCATCGGGTCGGCCCGCAGGTGGTGCTCATGGACCTGAAAATGCGCCGGGTCGGTGGACTCGACGCCACCCGCCAACTGATGGCCCTGCCGCATCCGCCGAAGGTGATCGCCATGACTGCGATGGACGTCGACGATCTCGTCGTCCACGCCGTCGCCGCCGGTGCGCACAGCTTCTTGAGCAAGGACGAACCCCCGCACACCTTCCACCAGTCGGTGCGCGCCGTCGCCGCCGGCAACACCTTGTTCAGTCAGGAATCGCTGCGCCGCATCGCCGCCCACCACCCGAACCCCACCGCGGTGGCGGCGACGACCGACCTAGCGGCACTGTCGGAACGCGAACGCACCGTGCTGCAGGAGCTGGCCACCGGCGCATCCAACGCGGATATCGCCGGCCGGTTGTTCCTGAGCGAAACCACCGTCAAAACCCACATCTCGGCGGTGTTCACCAAACTCGGCACCCGCAACCGCGTCGAGGCCGCCCTCGCGGCCTTCCGCGCCGGCCTCGTCACCTGAACGGCCCATGAGGTCGTGGTGTGGTCCCGAAGCGCTCGTCGGGGTTCGTTCACACGAACGGGATGAACGAGTCCGCCAGCGCCCGGGAGAACACTCGGATGGCGGTCCGCACGCGAATCTGCTGGCCGAGAACCCAGGACGGATGTTCTGGTGCCTCGATGCGGTCCGTCCCGGCCGGACGTATCGCCTGGGGTGCTCGGAACGCTCTTCGACGGTCCGCAGTGCCCGGTTGTCGCGGTTATCTGATATTCCTTGTCGGAACGTCAGCAACCGGTGAGGGGTGATCAGTGTTCGACGAGCGGCAGGCCGAGACGGCCCACGACGTACGCGAGGGGTCTGTCGGGGCGGACTCGGCCCCCGAGTCGTCGAAATCGGTGGCGCTGCTGGACAAAGCGTTGGTCGCCGCCGGGGAGTTGGTCGAATCGCGGGTGACGCGGTTGCGTGAGCGCCATCCCGACGCCACCGAGGAGCAGCTGCTCAAGAAGCTCGAGACGACGTTCTGGTCGAGTGTGACGGCCACCGGCGCAGCGACCGGTGCGGCCGCGGCCGTGCCGGGGGTGGGAACCACAGCGGCGCTGGCGATGACCGCCGGGGACACCTCGTGGTTTCTGACCGCAGCAGCCGGGCACGTGTTGTCGGTGTTGAAGGTGCTCGGCATGGACTTCACCGATCTCGAGCATCAGAAGGCGATCGTGCTCACGGTGCTCGGCGGGGGCGGTGGATCGTCGTTCGTCGGCAAGGCCGCCGGCCGCAGCGGGGCGCATCTGGGCAAATTGCTGACCAACTCCGTTCCCACCACGACGATCCGGTCCATCAACCGGGTGCTCGGCTACAACTTCATCACCAAGTACGGCACCCGCCAAGGTGTGCTCGTGTTCGGCCGCGCCGCTCCCTTCGGAATCGGCATGGCCATCGGCGCCGGCGGCAACCTGGTCATGGCACAGACGGTGATCAAGGCGACCCGCAAGGCGGCCGACACCGCTCGACAGGTGCGCTGACCGCGGCCCTACCGGATCGTGCCTGCCTACGCGCGCCATCTCATACGGCAGTGACAACCGCGTCGTCTTGGCGTCTCTGTCCTCGACCGGAGACTGCGAGACACCTCATAACGCCGGACTCTGATGCCAGCTGCGCGCGATGCACTCTCGATCCGAGAAGGTCGACCCGACCGTTCTCCCTCGGAAAGGACTTGTCGATACACCGGGGAGCACGACTACCCCGTACTCTCCGCGGGTTTCGGTGCATCACAGGCTATGTTCTCGTTACTGCCTGCGTCGCCGTTGGTGCGCAGGCACAGCATGAGGGCGTGTTCGGCGCGGACCAGTTCCTCGAGCTGCGCGGAAGAAAGTTCGTCCTCGGGTGCAGGCAGGTAGTCGACCAGCAGCAGGACATCGGTGGGAGCATCGCGTACCCGATCGAGCCACGGATCGCTCCACACCCGCTGCACTACGTCGAGACCGGCATGTGAAATCGGATCGACGGCCCTCGGTACGGCGGGGACCGTGACCGAAACTACCTCGGCTTCCTGGACCCAGATCGCGCCTCCGATAATGGTGTCGACAATCTCGACGACCGGCTCGAACGCCTGCGACCACCGCGCTCCGGGAAGATGGAGTGTCACAGACAGGCCGGTGTCATCACTGCTGCGTGCGACTTCGAGCGGAACGCCGGCGCCATCCGCGACGGTCTGTGCCTGCCGCTGGATGTAGTCGAGCGCAGCGGTTGCCGGATCGCTGTGGCGCAGCAGGGTCAGCAGGTCTTCGAGCAGCGCCAACCGGGCGGCGTTGGGGCCGGCACGCCAGGCATCGATATGTTCTCCGACCTGTTGGGGTGGTACCTCCGCGCCGTGGAAAGGGGTGTTCTGGATACTCCACTGGCGTACCGCTGCCCGACGATGCTCGGTCAGCACGGTCTCGTAGAAGGCGATCAGGCGGGCGGCGATCGCCGTGACCGAACCGGGGACCAACTGTGCTCGCGCCCGAGCCCAGCGCCGGTATCCGTCGTAGTCACCGGTTGCGAGCAGGTCGACACCGAGGGTGCCTGCGAGGATGCGCTTGCCGGTACGGATGTGCTGGTCGGGGCCGCGACGTTGGTATTCGAAGTCGTAGCCGACCTTCACCCGGGCGCAGTATTGCTGCAGCTGTGTCGACGAATCGGTTGGCGGTTCGAACGAGCGGAGCCAATCGGCCACCGTCTGGGGTTGGCGCTCCATGAGCAGGTCACCGTTGGCGCGCCACGCCGCGGCCGCGACGGCTTGGGCGACTTCTTGGCGTCGGGACTCAACTGTGCCAGGCCCTTGCTGCGGAGTACCCCTGCTTCCAGCGGTATCGCGGCGAACAAGGGGAGCACGACCACGCGTGACCAGACTGCCCTCGCCAGGTCGTCGACCAGTTGCCATACGATCCTGCGATGGGATCGTATGGCCCGGCATGGGTGGTTGGTCAGCGAGGTGCTCACCTATTTTCAGGTGAGCACCTCGGTGACTCGCAGAAGCGAGCCGACGTGCATCGGTGATAGCTGCAGCACAGGGACGCCGTTACGGTCTATCGGACCGTCGCATATCCCGAGGACCGTCGTGCGGCAACACTGATGACTCTGGCCGCACGGCTACCTGCCGAAAACCCGCTCTGCTGAGCCTGTCCCCGGTAATTCCGCAGAGCTCCCGGTTCCTGGGAACCCGTCCGCGCTCCCGGTTCCAGGACTCTCGACTTCCGGATCCGGGACGATAGCCTCGACAGTAGCGACTGCGGTCGAGTGCCTCCCGGTTGCGTCGGTGATCCTGAGAGTGACGACATGGGTCCCCGGTTGCTGGAATGTATAGGACACCAGGGTTTCACAGTCCAGGACCCGACCTTCTACGTCGATGTTCATCTGTAGCGGCTGGGTACCACCGCCGCTTCCTCCACATCCGATCGCAGTCGCATACCCGACGGGAACGATGGTTTCGATATCGAGATAGGCACGGGGAGCCGACTCGATGGAGTCGATGGCTGATCCGAGTGCGTCCCCGAAATCGATTCCCGAGTCGATATCGAACGTGCTGCCTCCGGATCCGACCACGATCGGCTCCAAGGAGTTCACAAGATCTGCTGTCCCGATCCCGTACAGAGTGACCGGGAGTCCGGTTCCGGGTTCGGCCGACGCGTCGAGCGGAAGCGACGCAGCGTCGTCGGACGTCAATGTGTAGCTGGGGTGCGCGGTCGCCGGTCGCGGACCGGTTTGACCAGCATTACGATCGGCGTCCGGCGACACCTGCCTACCGAGACGCGCCGACGGAGTGGTGACGTCCAACGACGCTCTGCCGTTCAGAGCATCGACCAGGTTGGCGCTGGTGAATCCGGTCACCGGCTCGGGATCATGTGCAGGTGCGTCGCCGATAACGATGATCGAACGCACAGAATCTGTTGAGAAAGGCAAGGACAGGGCCTGAGCCACACCTGAGTACACCGCTTCCGGCCAATCCCCACCGCCGTCGGCAACCAACTCGTCCAAGCCTGCCCGAATTCGATCTCTGTCGTTGGTGAAGTCGACGACTGTACGGCTGACGAACGCGTCGCCATGGTCGCGGAATTCTACGAGTCCGATTCGGGAAGAAGGATTTGTGGCCAGAAGTCGCCGCGCAAGGTTGTCAGCTTGATCCCTCGCCTTGGCGATGAGTCCACTCATAGATCCTGTCGTATCGATGACGATTACGGTGTCGCTGGCCGCGTAGGAGGTTCGAGCCCTTTCCCTATATCGCGCACGTGCAATATCGACATTGGTCCGTAGAGCTTTCGCCATGAAGTCGATCTCGTCGACATCGCTTGGTCCTGCGCCGCTGCTGCTGTGGAATTTCACCCCACTTTCGAAATAGTTCTTGTGTTCGTCGAAGAAGGGGTTCGATGTGGCGTAGAAGTCGCATACCGGATCACGATCATGGCATATCGACGCACGTCTGAGGTTGGGGATCTGGTAGAAGCGGTCATGGCTCTCCTGCACGCGGCCATGCCCACGCCAGATCCCGGACCCGTTAGATCCGCTTCCGAAGACGCCATCTGCGTCCGGCTTCTGCATCGGGTCTCCGACTGTCATGACCGCTGTCACGACTCCGCGGGAGTCCATCGCCGAGGCGACCTTCCGCGCGACCGCAGCGCCCTGCGAGTATCCGAGCAAGATCATTTGCGGTGTGCATTCGGGGTGGATCGTCTTGCGAAACAGGTCGTAGGTAAGGATCGCGCCGTTGACGCCGGACGTGATCGAGCGTTCGAATGTGTTCGTTGCAGCTCCGGTCGGCACGTCAATCGCCTCGTACGAGGCATCGACACCGAGGACGGGGACATCCGCCATTTCCGGCGAATCGAAGTACGTCCAGCCCAGCAATCGGGATAGGGTAGCCCCTTCCCATCCGTCGGAGGAAACGTCGCCGTAGTACGTTTCTCCGATGGTTGTCTCGCCGCTGCCCCTCAATGCGACAATCACCACCTCGGGGCAGGGGTCACCGGGGGACGCCTGCGCTGTGGGTAAGAATTGGGAAGTGGTGATCGCGGCCGTCGTGCTCGCAACAGCGAGGCATAACGCTCGAAGTGATGTTCTCATGTGGTCCCTACTGTTCGGATGATGCGCCGATGATAGGTGTACGATCCTCGGATATACCTGGATATCCGCATTACATACCTGTGGAAGATGCACGTTCGGTGACCGCGAACATCGACCGAGCCTCTGGTGTAGTCACCGATCTGGTCGGCACATCGCTTCACGATGCGCGCATATCAACGCCCTTTATAGAATGATGCGAAGTTTCACACGAACATGTGATTTGTATCAGCACCGTATCGGTTCGCGTATTCCGGTTGTCGTACTCGACTCGAGCAGACCGTCACTCGAACCGCTCGAGGCTATTGCGACTTCCCGATCACTTGGATATCGGGGGTGGAGGTCAGCCTGGACGGGGCGTTGCGGAAGCCGCGACCACGGCATGGCCCAGGTCAGGCGTCAGCGAGGTCGGTGGTTACCACGACAACGTTTCGTTGTTGATGGAAGCGATGATCTCGTCGAGAGTGCAGTAGCCGTCCTCGAGGGCGCGAATGAACAATGCGAGTTTGCTGCTCGCGGGACGGCCGGCGTCCTGGTACTTGTCGCGGATGCGCATCAGGTGTGTCTGCACAGTGGAGACGGATATGAACAACCGCTGGGCCACCGCGTGTTTGGAGTCGCAGACCAGCCAGGTAGTCAGGACTTCCTGTTCGCGATCACTGAGCGACGGGGGTCGCGGGAATGCGGTGCGCGAGACAAGTGCATCGGATGCTGTCATCTGGTCAGGTCTCCTCGAAAACCGTGTGACCGCCGAGGTCGGTCGCGGTCACTGTTCCTGAGGAAGACGCTATGTCCGTTTCGTCGATACGGACAGTCACCTTTTCGGGTGGCACCTGGTTGGGGGACATCGTCGACTGTGGTCGAGAAAATCTCGCACGGACTCTGGAGGATCACCTGGTGCTCGCGCTGTGTGCAGGTGGTTCGGTGATGCGCCGACGCCGCCTCGACGGTGGCGTCAGATCACGTGGATGTTGCCGTCCTGGTCGATCTCCCGGAGGCAGGTTCCGTGATCGTCCCGGGTAAGGATCGATGCGACGGTGGTTCGGCCGGTGGGGAGTACTCGGACACAGACTTGTCCGCAGGTGGCGGTGTGCAGGGTTGTCGATGCGGTCGTGTAGAGGACGTCGGCGAGGCGCTGGTCGAGGCCGTTGGGACTGAGGTCATCGATGAAGACCACGTTGACTCCGCGGGTGCGAGCACGGTAGGCGGCGTCGTCGAGTTCCAGCGTGGTGAGGATGGGAGCACGCAACCGATCACGGAGATGCGCCTCCAACAGTGCGCATTCGCTGCGTTCGAGTTCGGTGAGTTCGGTGCCGTCGCCGATGCGTTCGAGGAGGGGCCGAACGAGGCTGTCGAGATGACGCAGTTGCCGGCTTCGTTCATCGGCCACAGCGGCGTCCGAAGACAGTTCGACAATGCGTGCCGTGGTTTGGTTGCGGAGCGAGAACACGGCCTTGGCAGTGGGGCGGAGAGTGAACGACAGCAGCGCTGCCATTGCCAAGGGCGCCGCATCGATCGCCACGACAGAGACTCCGTAGGCCGCGCCGTACTCGGTCTCTGCTGCCCAGGCAGCGAACACCGCCACCATGCCGACGAGCCCTATCCAGGGCGCCACGCGGCGTCCTCGGACGTTCATGAAGCAGTAGATTGCGGTACCTGCGCCATGAATCCACAGCTGTAATACGGACTGTAGGACGGGTGGTGTGACCGAGAGAAACAGAGCGCAGGCCGCAGGCCCTGCTGCAGTCAACGCGACCGTCGCCGACTGCGGCAACGGGTCACCGGGCACAGCGATCAGTGCGATCGTCGCAGCGATCATCACGGTGGACGCGAGAGCGGCAGGCCAGGGACTGGTGACGTAGGAGATGGTCGCTACGGTAACGGCGATCATCGCTGTGAGGTAGCACGCCAAAATCAGCCAGGCCTCGCGAGTGCGCATTCCCAGGAGATCGCGTACGTCTTCATGGGGGTGCATCAGATGTTCGACCATTCGAGCAGGACGCGTGTGCCGTTGCCGCGGCTGGAGTCGATCGTGGCGCTACCCCCGGGGAACTGGTGCATCGGGTTGCGGATGCTCACAGCGATACCCAACCGCTCAGTGGGTACTGCTCGCGGATCGAATCCCACTCCGTCGTCGACGATCTCCGCCCCGAGTCGGTCTGGGTGCGCGGCCACAGTCACGGCAGTGGTGGCCGTTGCACCGGCATGGCGGCAGCTGTTGCGGACCGCTTCGCCTGCAGCGCCGGCGAGGGCACGGACCACCTCCAGCGGATACTGCTGCCCTTCGCGTGGCGTCGTATCGACGGTGATGATATGCAGTCCCGGATCGATTGCGGTACAGGCGGCGCGGATCTGCGCGAGCGCCTCCTCGGTGGGCACACCGAGACCCGTGGGGGTGGTCGTCGCGCTGCCGAGGTTGTCGAGGTCGGCCAGTGTCACACGCGCTTGGTGCGCGAGTTGGTCCGACGCGCCTTGTCGGGCGGCGGCGAGCAGTGTGGACATGATCCCGTCGTGGGTGAGTTGGGCGAAGCGTTGCCGTTCGGCGAGGCGGGCATGCAGCGCGGACGCCTCGGCTGTGGCGGCGTACGCCTGGGCGCGGGTCGAGTCGAGGATCGCGGCGATACGCATGGCCATGACGGCGGCGGCGAAGTAGATGAGGGAGAACGCGAATGCCCACGCCATATCGGGCAGCAACGGCCCGTTGAGTGCCGGGGCGCGCACGATGTGATTGATCGTGACCGTGGCGGGCACGACGATGCACAGGACCGAGAAGGCGTATGCCGGCCGGAAGGCGACGGCGGCCGCGATCGCGGCGAGTCCGCAGAACAGGGAGAACCACATGCTGTCCCCGTCGAGAAACCGGCCGTTCCATCCGAACCACCATGATCCGATCGTGACCAGGTAGCCGACGACGGCGGCGGCTGCTGCGATTTTGATGCGGCGTGCCGTGGCTTTCCATGACAGGAGGCCGACCGCGATACCGGTCCCGAATGTCACCGGCAGAGCAAGGACGGTCCACCAGGTGTCCATCACCTCCAACGAGGTGGTGATTGCCGGGATGGTCAGGACGGCATAGGCGAGGTAACCGACGCCGACGAATACTGCGAACTGTCGCAGGATCCGCAGACCTGCGGTCTGATCACGCTCGTCGTCGACGACGTTCAGCGCCGGAAGCGGCGGGGAATGGGAAGCCATCCGTCCTCTATCGCGCGTTTGTACAGATCTGTCTTGGTCGGTGCCGGGCGACCGGCGACCATGTACTTGGTACGGATCCGGTCGACATATTCCTTGACGGTCTCGGTCGACAAGCTCATCGACTTGGCGACCGCGGTGGTGGACGCGCCGGCAGCGTACAACTCGAGTACCCGTCGATGCTGGGGTGAGAGATCGACGAAACCGGGATCCGAGTCGAGGGCCGCCGCCCAGTCGATGGTCGGCACTGCCGCCCCGGCAGCGGCGTGTCGCACCGCATCGACGAACTCGTCCTCGGTCACGTTCTTGCGCAGCACCCCCAGCACGCCGGCGCTGGCCGCCATCTGCACCAGATACGGCTCGTCTCCCGAGGTGTAGACGAGTGTCGGTATTTCGGCTTCACGCAGCAGCTCGACATTGGTTCGCGGGGAGGAACCGTCTTCCAGGCGCAGGTCGAGCACAGCCAGATCGATTCGGGTCGAGGTCGTCAACAATTCTGGGACGGTGCTTGCTGCCGCGACGAGCTCCATGTCAGGTTGCTCGTCGATGATGGCGCGTAGTCCCCGCACCAGGCTGTGATGGTCGTCGACCACGCCGATACCCCACTGCACACTGCGCCGCTCTGGTTGCACGGCAACAATAATGGCCCACCGCGCCCACTGCCGAGCTGTCGGGAGGCACATTGTCGTCACCGTGTCGCCTACACTGCCGATGAACCGGGGTGAAAAGCACCGTGATGAACCCCCCTCGACATATCTGTCCGTGTCGCAGCATGCGAGCGCCACGCAGACCCCAGTGGTGAACAACGAGCATGCCTCGACCGGCGCAACGTACTGGCCTGTCGGGATTGCGGCGGTGCCGCATCCAGAGCATGGAGCATGCGTGCACTCGAGCCGGGTGATCGGGCCGTCGACGATCGGCGCGGTGGCCGAATACGGTTGTCGCAGGATGCGTGACGTAGCACCGTGGAGGGTCCGGGCAGGGTCTCGCCCGTATCCTAGGTGCGCTCTCCGTGAGGGTGCACCCCACGACAGTTACTTGTGCGCCGCGCCTCGGCAGATGGGCAGTGGACCAGGTCTCGACATCACTGTGGCCGCGACTGCCTTGCGTAGTGGGGGTACGTGCCTTGGTCCAGATGGCTTCGCAATGGTCATGGTTGTTCCTCTGTCCGGTCGAAGGGGGGATGCGTCCATGTCCATCCTGCAAGGACGTTCCGCCTGCAGGTATCGGCCGAACGACGGAACGATCGGGACCGGTGGTCCATGCGTATGCGGTGCCGCAGGTGGTGGACACAGTCGTTCTCTCGCCGGATCCGGGGCGCAGTACCCGCGCCCGCCGGCCGGAGGGCAGGCCCCTACCGATCGTCGGTGTGGACAGCTGGTTTACCGGGGAGCGTTTTCCTGATGTCGACGAGTTTCCCTGTACCGCCCCGAAGCGGCGAAGCGACCCGGTGAACAGCAGCGTCGATCTTGTCCCAAGATAGCCTGCGCGTCTTCACCTCTGCGGCCAAGACTCAGGAAACGGTCGGGGCGACAGTAGGTTCGTGAGCTTGTCGGGAGTTCCTAGATCGAGCTCGTCAGTCGATCGGATGAATCTTCGACTTCCATTGGGCTCTAGTGATTTTGATATGCCAGTATCAGCGCAACACAGCTGACCGGCTCACCGAGACGAGGAATCGACAATGGCACGCGTAGCCGAACGACAGTTGCCCCGCGTCAGTCATTTCACCAAGTGGATCCATCTGGCCGGTGATCGGTATCTGTTGATGAATCATCCACGCAACGTGTTGATGTTCACCTCGAGTCCGGTGGTCGAGGCGCTGGATGCCGGTCGCCTCGATGACATCTCTGCCGATGTGCGCAACCGCTTGCTGGCGCAGGGCTATCTCACAGATCTTGCGCCCGCTGACGAAGACGCATGGATCACCGGACGTATAGACGACCTGGAGAACTACTACGCCGCGGCCGGAGAACCGAAGAACTACTGTTTCATCACGACCTACCGTTGCAACCTGAGTTGTTCCTATTGTTTCCAGAGCAACGCCGAACAGCGCATCGTTACCAACCGCATGCTTTCGCTCGCCGACGCCGAAGCCGGTCTGCAGGTGATGGAGAACGAGACCGCCACTGTCGATCCTGGCGCCCCTCGATCACGCGTACTGCTCTTCGGTGGGGAGCCTTTGCTGCCTCGCCAGCGCGAGGTCGTCGACACCATCGTGCGTGGATGTCAACGCCTCGGCTACTCACTCGAGGCCACCACCAATGGATACTTCCTGGAGAAGTTCGAAGACCTGCTGGGACCCTCTCTGATCGAACATCTGCAGATCTCACTGGACGGCCCACCGGAGATCCACAACACCCGGCGTATACCTGTCAATGGCGCGCCGACTTTCGACAAGATTTGGCGCAACATCCAGCGGGCATTGGACAAGGGCTGCACCATCAGCCTGCGCTGCAATCTCGACCGCCGCAATCTCGACGGCTTCGTGAAGCTGGCGGAATTCCTCGAGGCACAAGGAACACTCGATCACCCCCGTCTCGACTTGCGCTATTCGCGGATCGTCCCTGATTTCGAATCCCGCGATGCAGTCGCCGACGTGGCACTCGACTACGACGAACTCGAATCACATCTGCTCGACGCGATCGAGACCCATCCTGTTCTGAAAAAGGTGCCTGCGCCCTCGGACATCCAGGACCTCGCCACCTGGATGCAACGACGGTTCCCGACCAAGACGTCACGCCATTGCGGCGCCGTGCAGCGCAACGTCTACTTCGGGCCCGATCGCGAAGTCTATCCGTGTCACGAAACGGTCGGGAAAGTCGAGCTGTCGATCGGTGTCTACCGCGACGGTGAAATCCGCTACAACTCCTCGCGGTCGAAATGGACCGACCGCAGACCTGACCAGCTGACGATGTGCCGTCGATGCCCCTACATTCTTGTGTGCGCCGGTGGCTGCGCAGCCCATGTCGACCTCGACGGAGAGCCACTGCAGAGCAATTGTGAAGGCTTCGATGCCAAATACTCGCTGGCCGTGCAACGCGCCTACCTCGGTGACAACACCGGTCTGGCCGAAGCGCTGGTAGCGGAAGGCTGCTGACCCCACGACCCCCGAAGCACACGCACTCGGAAAGGAGGTGAACATGGACCACAACACACGCGACGACATCATCGATCTGATCGAGGAGATCGAGGTGCGCGAAGAAATGAAGGGGCTGCCCACAATGTGCAGCTGCTTCTCCTTCGGCGGCTGATCGACGAGGTGGGCGGTGTTCGGGCCCGAGACGACCTCCACCGCCCACCTGCGCGGTTCGCACGACGATGAAGGAATCCGATGTATACGCTCTCACCCGAGGTCGAGCTGGTCGCGCCCCCCTTGATCTATGTCGACGGCCGGGTCTATCGGCTCGGACCCACCGCACTGGCCGTCGTCAGTACGCTTGTCGATGCCACGGCCGAGCTCGCCACTGACGACCTCGACGAGGTCGTACTCGCCCGACTTCTCGACCTCGGCATCGTGATCCGCGACGGCGCCGTATCCGGCGATGCATCCAGCCGGATACGCCATCCGCTGGCCATCCATGTGCGGTCCTACTCGACGACGCTCCTACGCTTGCTCCGGCATGCGGGCGCTCTCTATCCGTTCAGGACCACCGTTCACGCCGGTCTTGCCATCGCGGCGGGGCTGATGGTCTTCGTCTGGGCACTACGCGATGTGCACATGACCGGCGGTGTCGCCGGCTTGCTCATGCGAATCTCGATCGCCGAGATCATTGCCGCGGTGCTTTTCTCGGTCCTCGCGATGATGCTTCACGAGGCAGCGCACGTTGCTGCGACTCGTCATGCCGGATACCCGGTCCTCCGCGCCGGCCTGGGTATCTATCTCACCCGGATCGTCTGCTTCGTCGATCTGTCGGCTCTCGACCAGGCGGCACCTGCACAGCGCCGCCACGCCGACCTCGCAGGAATGGCCGCCGATTCGGCGCTCGTGGTCGTGGTGTGGTTTCTCGGCGGGATGCGGATACTTCCCAGTGACTTCGCCGCACTGGTCGCGGTCGGTTACATCTCCTCCCTGCTGTTCTCCCTCAATCCGTGGGCCAAGAGCGACGCGTACTGGTTTCTGCGGGACTGTCATCCCCGCCCCACCTTCGACCCGTCGAACTGGCTGTTGCAGCCGCGCCTGTATCTCGCCCGCGCTTTCTGCCGCCACGGTGGTGACACCGCGCTCTTACGGCACCATCTCATCGCGGGGGTGATCTGGCTGATCGTCTCGATCGGATGGTCGGCAACCGTCGCCATGAGCTTCCTGAACCAGCCGTCCTATGACAGCGGCCAACTCGGAAGCTGGGTGATGACAGCCGTCACTGTCGCACTGTCCCTCGTTGGCCTCAGCGCGGTGGCACTTGCTCTCCTGAAAGGTTCACAATGGCGCAATTCGTAATACCGGCAAGCGAAAACGCGAACCAGGCAGCGATCGATCTCTACCTCTCGGTCTTCGATGCGGCATCGGTCGACCAACGCATCGCCCTTCTCGCCGAGGCAGGCGTCGCTGCCGTCCCCGCCAGCAAGGCGCGCATGCTCGGACGCCGATCCCTTACCTGGGCCACCGCCGCCGAGGTCGGGGTGCAAGCCCTTGCCACCGTCCGCGACCCCGACCTGCTGTCGACTGCAGACGCCATCGTGGCGGCACTGCGCGTGGCACGAGGATTGGCGGAGGACTGCCGCTCGACCAACGACGTCGTCATCGACGAACTCTTCGCCGCCGCCTACTCCCTGGCACGCTCGGCCGCACCGTCGTCGGCAGCACTGGTGACCGTGCTCGCCGACTGTCGGAAGTACCATGAGGCTTTGCGCGGCGGTAATGCTACGCCGCGCACTTATCTCGGGGCTCTTCACACCCACTCCAACGGGGTCTGTGGTGCAGTACTACGTGAACTCCGGCTCGTCGACACCGAGATCGCCTCGCAGGTCCACGCTTTCGCGGTATCCCTCGGAGTCCTGTATCAACTCACCACTGATCTGCATGCAGCCGCCCATACGGTTTCCCCGAATTCCCTCACCCACACCCTTGTAGCGCAGGCGTCGGTGGACGAACAAATCTGGATGTCGGTCCTCGACGTGATCGCCGCGCGCAGTCGGCTGCTCCTGGACTCGATGAAGCAGGTAGAGCGCTATTACTCGCACAATGCACTCCTGCACGAAATCCTCTTGCGAGCCAACATCGTCTTGCGCGACTGCGCGAGACTGCTCCGCACATCGTCCCGACGGTGACTGCCACTGCCACGGCCTGAGTCGTCACGGGAAATCCGACCGATCGGATGCTGGTGGTCGCGTGTCTCCACGAACTCGTCCCTTGTCGAGTACGGCTTCGTTGGACACGACCAGAATCGTGTGTTACCTTATGGGCGAGCAAGGAGCTGACCCTCCCGGTTTTTCCGCGACAGTCAGCCTGGCCCTCGGTGTAGCTACGGCAGCCGGGGGCTGCTCGCTTTTCCGGGGCAAACGTATGAGCTTCTGACGTGGGTGACACGGCCGTGAAGCTTGCTTCACCCCGTGAGTGGGTATCTGCAGTGTTGTGGCCCGCAACCGCCGACTAATCCACCGGCTGCACGAAATGCACTTGATCCTTCACGATCTCGAACAGGGTGCTGGTTCTGTCGTGGTGGGTGAGCGTGCGCCTAAATGCCATGGAGACCACATCGGGAAGCCACAGCAGACGCTCTAGGCTCGGAGAGACCTGAATCTGCCGGGTATGGCGGGGAATCTTCGCTTCTGCCACCAGTTCACTGTGGTTCTTCCGGTCCTTGTTGCGGAAGTTCTTCTGATTCCGCTGTTCGAGGACGAGTAACTCGACGGGGTCCCATTTCCCTTCCGCTCCGCGGGCCAGCTCCATGGCCATACCCCGGTAGCAGGCGCGACGCGCCTGTTCGGCATCGTGGTCGGTTGCGTCGACCGGAACACGGTGGGCGATGACGCATGCTTCGGAACCATCGGCCAGAAACCCCAGCATATCCTCAGTTTGTTGACGGCCTTTCGTCGCGCCCAGAGCATCACGTGTATGCCAGTATCTGCCTCCGGCAATGTCTTCGAGTCCCTTGCGGAGTTCGTCCATGTCTTCGTGATGCACCACCACGGCAGTGAAGATGTAGAAAGTGTTGGCGGTGGTGATCACCGGATCGGGCGCCTGATAGGACTCGTCCAAGTACGCGACAGGTCCACGGGTCCGCGTGTAGGCCTCCGCGAGCGTGTCGCGCATCGTTTTGTCGTATCGCACACGGGGATCGTAGAGCGTTAAGGATGCCGGATCTGCCACTGCCGTGTAGGCCTTGCTCCCGTTGCCGGCGCGGAGGCACCGATCACGCGTTGCGGATGTGTCCGGCTCCGTGCGCTGTTGCAGCGTCAGCGGGGATCGGCAGAGCCGCGATCCCCGAGGTCGTCGGATGTGGCACACGGGCGCCGCGCGACCGCCCAGCGCGTGGCGTGCACCGGATACGCCGAGGTCCCCGGTGGGTATGTACCGGGGACCTCGGACGAACTTCACAGTCGGTCGAGGGTGAAGGCCGGGCTGCCGTTGGAGCTCAGGACATCGAGGTGATCACTTCCGTCGGGCTCAAGGAGGTAGGTGGCGTAGTTCTCCCCCTGCTGGATCCGCAGCACGTACCCTCCGTCGGAAGACTCGCCGAGGCTGCAGTACATCGGCCCCCCGATGTCGACGCTCATCAGCCCCGAACAGGTGCCGTCCTCGAAGAAGGACACCATCGGCGACGGTCCCGTGGACTGCCACATGCCCGTCAATTCCGGCGATGTCGAGCAGCCGGCGGTCAGCACGGTCGCCGAGGCGGCGCCGGCGAGCACCAGACCACGCATTGTTCGTCGCATCACTTCTCTCCGTTCTCGATGATGTCGTGCAGGACGAGGGCGGACCACTCGGCCGCCGACATCGGCGTGGAAGCCTCGGCGAACTTCGCCGTGTACGCCTGATGCGTGGTCGGGCCCGCCGCGGCGGATTCGGCAGTGAGATCGCAGATCAGGTCCCCGTGGAGGCACACCGAGAGCACCGGAGCGTTTTCGTCGAACTCCGCGCGTTGACCGAGGCTGCCCTCCATCACAGCGGTTTTCTCCAGCGACAAGGCGGTGTAGGGCTCACCGTCGTCGAGGGGGGTTCGGTAATCGAGACCGAGGGTGTTGGGTGAGGCGCCGTTGAACGCCGGGTCTCCGAAGAGCAGCACACCGCCGAGGTTGTCCTGCCCGAACGGTTTCGACTCGTGGAGGATCGTCTGTGCCAGATCACCGGCGATGTGACCACCCTGGCTGTAGCCGATGAGCACGATCTTGGTGTCGCTGCCACACACCTCGACCCACTCCTTCACAGTCGAGTATCCGGCGGCGTAGCCCTGGTCTTTTGAGGGCTTGTACTTGGACTTGTCGTAGCGTGCCCACGCCATGAGCTCGTTCTCGTCGAGCGCCGCCGGATAGTACAGCGGAGTACTGTCCGCCGAGACACCCCGCTCGTTCAGTTCGGCGACCAGTGTGGAAACTGCCTGCCACACCTCGGGGCCGTACCGGTCCTCGGGCACGTCCGAATCCGGCGTGTTGGCCCCACCCTGGTGGCTGCCGGGAATGCCGAGAATCATGTACTCGGAACAGACAATCGAGTTGAGGTCCTCCGCGTTCGCCACCGACGCCCCACCGGTCAGAGACAGCGCCAGCGCCGCCACCGCGGCCGACGCCCCACCTCGAACGATCTTCATGCCTCGACGCCTCGGCTTTCGCGAAGTCGAGGTCTTGCACGCGGATGCCGGCAGTGGATCTCGTGACGCCCCTGCTTCGACATTCCACGATTCGGCCTGTTCGGACTGCAGGTCCATGGTCTCGCCCTTCAGGTCGGTGCCCGCCGCCCAGGTTGGCGGGCTGCGATACAACTAGTACCAGTAACACCGTCAAACATCAATACAGATATTCGCGTATACGAGAATACGTACGCTTTCGGTATGCTCGTTCATCTGTGATACTGAAGAGACCTATTGCCGTTCCAGACAGGGGAGCTCTGAGAGCCAGTGGCAGCCAAGACGCCCCACACCATCTGCTTCCGCGCTTCGGATGCCGACCGTGAGGTCATCCAAGCCGTGGCCGACTACACGGGGCTGAGCCTTTCCGGGTTCGTGCGCTCGTTGGTCCTCGACCAGTGCCGAGTAATCATCGAGAAGGAAGGGGCCGGCGCGGTGATGGCGGCTGCGCAGAAAGCCGCGGATGCTCGCGCGAAGGAAAAGCAGAGCCAGGACAAGGCGAACACTCTCCTCGAGAATCTGCGCGCGTTTTCGTAGGGTCGGTTCATCTCCCGAAGGTCGTGGTGGTGATCTATTGCCATCGAGTCCTGGATTGGGATAATCTTCCAAACCCCGGCGAGAAGGATGTGAACGCTTGAGCGTCAGCAGCTATCAGGGTAAGGGCCGCACACGACACAGCACTGTCGCCAAGATGCGGCACCTTACGGCGCTGGCCGCCCTCACTACCGCACCTTCTGCGGCAGTGGTCGTAGGTACCAGCCCTGACGGCACGGCACTCCTCGCCCCGAACCCGAATGGGAGGGCGACGGCGAACACTCGCCGTGCCGACGAAATTCTCGGTAAGGCCACAGCCTGGCAGATGCTCGCTCTGCGACGTCACCCCTCGGACATGCTCAGGTCCCAGATCTCGCAGAACCTGCCGGATGCAGCAGGATTCCAGGCGCAGCAGAGATCCGGGGGAGACCTATCCAGCACTTCCCACCTACCACGACGTGGAAGACTGACCAATTCGAAATCCGACAAGCACATATGGTGGGACCACTCTGCGCACAGCAATTATGTACTTCCTGTCGCAGAAAGAGAATTGATCAGCGTCGGATAAGCCCTGTCGAGTGGTGGCCGAATCTCCTTTCACGGAATTCGGCCACCACTTCGTGGACACGGTCGAGGCCGTAGCCCGGCTGTATTCCCTCAGCAGTCAGAAAGAACAACTCACTGTCGGTCCTCCTGACGTACAAGGATTGTCGGGGCCGAGGATGAGCTACTGCAATTCGACGACCAGGACTTCATACCCCTCGGGGTACGGCGCGAGTTCACGAGACTGCGTGATCAGGGCATCGATCAGGTCGTCGATATGGGTATGCAAGTTCGACACCACGGTATCGAGACCCTCACCGAAGTGAGGCTCCAACGCCTGGAGGTCGCGGGTCAACAAGCTGCACAGGGAGATCAGCGCATCGCTGGTGGTCACCGCCGGGGTGGTGGCCAGATGGAAGAGAAGCTGAAGACGCCGTAGGCAGAACGCTACGTTTGCTTCGACTCGGGAGAATTCCGCATCGCTGCCCACCTGAATGCTGCCCAGGTCGAAGGTGTAGCTCTCGACCGAAAACTGCTTCTTCAGTTCTTCGAACACCCGTTGACAGGGAGAACCCAGGACGCGGAGCTCCACGGGCTTTTGTGCGGTATGTGTCGGTTTCATGCGGGAAGGTTACATTGGCACGTACCAGAACGGGTTTGGCGCCGGATGACATTGCTTCGGCTCGGCGCGAGTGAAATTCACCGCTGCTCTCGAGCGACCCTGATGCCCCCGGGGTGGTGCCACCCGTCTCATCGCAGGTGAGTCGGGCGCCGCAGCGACCGCGGCGGGGGTGCGCACGACACCGGTCCGGCGGCCGGTTGCCGACACCGGCGCGTCGTGTTCGACGCCGGACTTCCCGGACGACTACTCGTCGTGTCCGGCCATACCGCACATGGTCTTGCCGAGGGGTGTGGCTCCCGTGTGTATCGCTGGCAGGGGCCACCTGTCCAGGCGGATGTGATCGACGGTGAGTCGGTGCGGCCCAGGACTCCAGGGCGTCGCATGCCCAGATTCCGGGACATGTCATGATGGCGCGGTGAGCGTCGGTAGCTATCTGGCTCTGATGGGTATTTGGTTGGCCGGGATCGTCTCACCGGGGCCGGATGCTGTTGTGGTGATGCGACAGTCGGTCATGGGATCGCGCCGTCATGGGATTGCCGCAGCCCTCGGAATCGCCGCGGGGATCGCGCTCTGGGTGAGCGTGGCGATGCTGGCTGTGGCGGTCGGGTCCCCGAAGGTGCTCGCCGCCGTCCAGCTGATCGGTGTGGTGCTGTTGGTGTATCTGGCTGCGGAGACGCTTCGGGCGCGACCCCTCGCCGAAACCGGCGGTACCCGGCCACCGTCCCCGTCGGCGTCGTTTGCGCTCGGTCTCGCGACCAACATCACCAACCCTAAAGCGGTGGTGTTCTTTGTGGCCGTATTCGCAACGCTGATACCGCCGCACGCCACCGGATGGGACAAATTCGCCGTGGCGATCGTGCTGATCGTTTCCGAAGCCGTGTGGTTCGGTGCAGTCGCATGGTTCGCATCCACCACGGTCGTCGATCGCTGGTTACGGGCCCACGCGCACGCGTTCGCCCTCGCCACCTCCGCGGCGCTGGTCGTTCTCGCTGGGATCGTTCTCTGGTCAGGCATAACAGAACTGCTCACCTGAGCCCGTCGGCGACCTCGAATCGGGTAGTTTCCGCGCAGCGGATCTGCAGGCATCGATCGGATCCCACCGATCTTGTCGATGACATCGAAGCGCGTGCTGAGGCACTGCTCGAAGATCTGATGGGCGTGCTGGACAAAAGGGTGAATCCCCTGGATCGGCAGGGCCGCGCCGCCGTGGCGGTGCCGGGTACCGGCGCCCGGCACGGCGATTGCCGGGTGTCTGTCGGGGCGCTCGGGTCGGGGGAAGAAGGTGTGCCCGGCGGTGGTTCATTGGTGATCGTGATGGCTTCGGATGATGCCCGTCGGCGGGCCGACGAGCTGATCGCCGCGTTGAGCGCCGAGCAGCAGCGGGCGGTGGTCGATGCGTTACGCGCCGATGGTGCCCGGGACTGGCTCGACGAGTTGCTGCGCACCCCGGACCCGGTCGTCGGGGCGATCCCGAACCGGGTCCGCGGTTTCCGGGTCCGGCTCGACTTGATCGGTGCCCGGCCGCCGGTGTGGCGGCGGTTCGAGCTGCCCGGGGATCTGACCCTCGACCGGCTGCACACGGTGCTCCAGGCTGCGATGGGCCGGCTCGACTGTCATCTGCATCGTTTCCGCACCGGCAGTGATCCCCGGCCCCGTACTTCGTGACCGCCTTCGACGTCGAGGAAGGCGACGACGGGATGCTCGAGGACACCGTGCGACTCGATCAGCTGCTCACCGAGCCCGGTGATCGCCTCTGGTACGACTACGACTTCGGTGACGGCTGGGCTCACGTGGTGCAGGTCGAAGCGGTCCTCGACGAACCCCCCACCGCGGTGCGGTGTATCACCGGCCGCAATGCCTGCCCACCGGAGGACTGCGGCGGCATCTGGGGCTATGCGGACCTGGCGGCCTGGGTGCGCGGCGGCTGCGATCCGGCGGCGGTCCCGGCGCCGTTCGACACCGCCGACGAGGCCCACGACTGGCTGCCACTCGACTGGCATCCCGACCGATTCGATCCGGCCGAGGCCACCGCCGCGATCGCCGCGGCGATGACCGGCCCGGTTGCGGTACCCGCCGAGCTCGCTGCCCTGCGCACCCGACTCGAACTCCACGGTGACCCGGCGCTGACCCACCTGCTGGAACAGGCGAGCACCCATCCGGTGGTCGAGGTCGGCGAGTCGGCAGCCGCGCGGCTGCTCGAGCCGTACCTGCTGCTGCTCGAAGCGATCGGCGACGGGGTGAAGTTGACCGCCGCCGGCTATCTGCCCCCGGCGCTGGTCGAGGATCTCGCCGCCCGGACCGGCGTGACCGAATGGTGGATCGGCGCGGCGAATCGTGAGGATCTGACCGTCCCGGTGGCCCGGTTGCGGGCCAGCGCGCGCACCCTCGGCCTGATCAGTGTGCGGAAAGGACATCTGGCCCCGACCGCGGTTGCCCGCCGATACCGTGACCGGCCGCTGGCCTTGTGGCGGCGCCTGATCCCCGGCTGCCGGTGGGCAGGACTGACTTCGACCGGCAGGCCGGCTGGGTCACCGCTGCGGTGATCGCCGGCGGGGCGCCTGCCGAGCACTGGAGCACCGAGATCGCCGCCCTGTTGCAGGCACTGGGCTGGCGCAGCCAGGGCAGGAGTTCTCTGACTCTCGCTGCGGTCGGCAATCCCACCCTCGAGGTGTTCGACATCCTCGCCGGTTCCACCCGCGGCGGCCGGCCCACCGGCCGGCACCCCGCCGTGGCCGCCACCGCCCACGCAGTCATCACCCCTGTGACCCCCGACCACGACACGCGGTCCGGTATCGGGTAGGCATAGCGGAAGACCGCATCCAGTTCCGTCTCGTCGGTGATGTCGACGGTTTCGAGAACCGGTCGGGTTCCGGCGATCTCCCCGACACGGTCGAGCGCGCGAGCGTGCCCGGTGGACAGGTCCACCGTTACCGGATAGCGACGTCGGTGGCATGATTTTTCTGTGTGCGACAGATGATCGCGGCTTGTTCGGTGTAGAGCGGCAAGCTCATGGTCAAGTTCCTCGGCGCGGAGGTCCCCGAGACACCTTCAACCCGGAGGATGCGGTGACTCGTCCACTACCTCAAACAGGACCAGGGTTCACTCATGAAGGTCCCGGTCTTCTTCGAAGGCGGGAATTTTTCCGCTTACGGTGCCCGGTTCGACAACCACCAATGGCGTGCAATCGGTAACTGCGTATCAGGTGTTCTTCGGCTACGGAGGAGGTCAACACCACCATGGGGATGGCGGACAGCTCCGGATTGGACTTGATCTCAGCGAGCACGTCGAGGCCGGGGCAGATTCAGATCGAGTGGGATCAAGCCAAGAGCATGCTCACGGAACGTTTCGCCGTGGACGCCGATCGTGCCTTCGCGATGATGACTCGGGCCGGTGTTCTAGTCGAGCTGCAGGTGCCGGGCGGCAGTGACGGCGTCCTTGCGATTGTGGACGCCGAGTTTGCGGTACAGAGAACGCAGTTGGGTTTTGACGGTGTTGACGCTGACGAACTGCGATGCGGCGATGGCAGTGACTGTTCGTCCGGAGAGCAGGGCGTCGAGCACGGCGCGCTCGCGTGCGGTCAGTGTCAGCAGCGGTCGGTAGACCGGGAAAGTGGGAAAGCGTGTGGCGGTGTGGCTCAGGTCGAGGGGTAGTTCGACGCTGAGGTCTGCCAGTGCGGTCTGCATTGCCGGCGGCAGCAGTACGAACGGGCGCAGCATCCCGGAGTGCCGTGACAAGGTGACGGCCCGTTCGAGGTGCCCGCGAGCGTCGTCGACGTCGTCGAGGGCAGCGGCTGTGGCGGCACCGAGCACGGCCAGTTCCATCGAGGTGCGGACGGGACCGGCCGAGGTGGCGAAGTACTGGTCGACGATCTGCTGGGCGCCGGCCGGATCCGCAGCGAGCAACCGCGCCCGCGCACGCACCGGCACTGTCGAGGGGTGGGTGGACGTTGCGATCAGGTCTTCGGCTCGATCGAAATCGCCGCACGCGAGGTGCAGATCCGCCAGCACTGCGTCGATCAGGGTTGCGGAAAAGCCGTCGGTGCGCAGTGTCGAGTAGCGCTGTAGGTGGGACTCGATGAACCGCAGGCCGTCGGTCGGCATACCGGTGAGCAGTGCATGGTGTCCGCGGGTGTAGAGGACGTGAGCCCAGAACTCTTCGTTGTCGGCAGGGGTGCCGAGTTCGGTGAGGATGTCGAGCGCGGTGTCGGGTTCGAGTTCGTCGAGTGCGACGAGCGCGGCGGCTACACAGCCGGCGGTGCGGACGAGCTTTTCGCTGTCGCCTGGTAGGGGTGGGTGGCGTAGTTCCTCGTCGATCCATGCGTGAGCATCGACCAAAGTGCCTTCCAGCGCGCAGGTGAGCGCGAGTTTTCCGGCGGCGTCGCGTTCGACGAACGTCCCTGCTCCGGCGACATGCGCTCGTCGGAACATCGCGGTCGCATCGTCGGTTCGGTCGACGAGCAGATAGGTGATGCCGACGTGAAGGTAGTAGAAGGCGTAGGCGTGGCGGATGTGCTCGTCGAGTTCGTCGAAGACCGCCAGCGGGTGGTCGGAAGCGGCATCGCAGACCTTGGCGGCCTCGAGGAACTGGCCGTCGATCCGCAGCATCATTGCTCGCATGACGACTTCGGCAGGTTCGGGTCCGATACCGACCGCGACGTCGGGTTCGGCGGTGACCACGGGGACATCGCGCGGTGCGGAGAATTGCCGGTGTAGTCGGCGGATGGCTTTGATCGTGGGGTGGGTGTCGGCGATCTCTGTGGGAATGCGTTCGACCAGTGCTGCGCCGAGTGTGTCGAGGAAACCGCCGGTGTACAGCGTTGTCCAATGTTCGTCGACGATGTCGAGAGCACGCTCCCAGTGGCTGCCGTCGATGGCGTGGGTCAGTGCGGTGTGCGGATCCCCTGCGCGGAGTAGGGCATCGATTGTTGCGGTCTCGGTGGCGTGCAGGTCGGTTGGATGGTGGTGCTCGGCGATGCGTCGCAGTGAGGTACGGACCGGTTCGGGATAGCACCATCTCCGCGGGCCGCTGTCCTGCCCTTTGTGCGGGCTGGGGTCGAGGAAGCCGGCGGCGATCATGGTGTGGGTGAAGGCGACAATGTCGGAGACATCTGGCAGTGAGAAGTCCGAGTGGTCGGTGCTCGACGGCTCTTCTGGGAGTGCGGTCAGGGCTGCGGATGCGAGGATCGATCGCCGCAGTGGTGTGACGTCGGGATCGTCGAGAGCGCGCAGCACCGCTCGATCGATCGCATGATCGATAAGTTCGTCGAGGTCGTCGATGACGATCCCGAGAGAGCCTGCAGTGTGCTGTTGCAAGCTCTCGCGCACGGCGTCGACCAGAGCGGGTAGTCCTGTAGTGCGACGAGTGATCCATTGCACCGTGCGCTGAGTCTGTGGCCCCGCTGCTGCGCCCAGAATCGCGATGGTTTCCTCGGCGGCGCATACAAGCTCGGTCGCCGAGAGGATTGTGCGGTGGGCGCCCGCGTCGACCACCTGCTGCCAATCTCCGGGTGTCCGTGTGGTGGCGATGATCCGAAGGTGGGGGCAGAGATCGAGCAGAGCGGTGACGTACGGTTCGATCCGGTGGACGCGGTCGACAGCGTCGAGGATCAACACGATCTGTTGCTGCAGTGCAGAGAGCACGGCGGACAGTGCATCGAACGAGGCGAGTCCGCTTTCCGCTCGTGTGGCGCCGGTTCGCGCGTATACCGCCGATAGGACGTCTGTCCAGTACGCGTCTGGGGTACTGGTGCCGGCGGGAGCAGTCACGGGTACGACGAGTGCGTCGGGATCTGCTTTGCTCAGCAGCCACGACCGCGCCAGGACCGTTTTTCCCGAGAACCGGTTGCCCTGTACGACGACCAGCCGCGTCGTGCCCGACAATATTGCGAACAACCGAGCACGAGGGGACATGTCGCTGTCGAACACTGTCGGGAACCTCAGCTTCCATTCGGTGGATGAACGCAGACCCCGACAACCCGCAGACCCATCCCGCTGATACAAAAAGCAATACACATTTTATCGTGGGGGTCGGAGCTCGGGTGGTGCAACAGTTGGAAAGTGGTGCAACTCTCGCGGAGTTCTCGGGTGGCTCCACGCGATCGAAGGGGCCCCGACGCTCGGCGGCACGCGCATGACGAGACGCGGTCTTAAGGCCGCGGTGTAGGTCGGCTCTGGCCACGATGACCTGTACCGGTCGGGGGCGGGGAGCGGATGCGCGCTGCAGGGTGGGCTCTCGTACGGTGCCAAGGATGGATTTCGCCGAGCTGACCGTTGCGACCTGGAACACGACGTGGGCGAGGGGGGTCGGGTACGCGTGCTGTGCGTGTGCGGCGTCGGCTGCGGGAGGTGCGGGCGGATGTGCTGGTGGTCATTGAAGGTTACCGCGACCTGCTCCCCGTGAGGGACACCTCGTCGATGCGGGCGAGGACTGGGTCTACGACACTACGCCGCATCCGCACCGGCGTAAGACTCTGTTGTGGTCAGGCCGTCCGCTCGTCGAGGTGAGCGCCCTGTCCACAGGCGCGGGCGCCGGCCGGGTTGTCGTGGCCCAAACATCGACGCCGATCGGACCGGTGAGAGTCCTGGCGGTGTGCATCCCATGGGCAAGTGCGCATGTGAGCACCGGGCGTTGCGATGCGACCCCGATGGTCCGAGCATCTGGACTGCTGCGATCAGCTCGAGATGCTGGCAGCGCGATTCGATCCGTGCATTCCGACTGTCGTGGCCGGGGATTTCAATCAGCGACTTCCTCGCCGGGGCCAACCGGAAATCGTGTACGAGCGACTGTGCCATGTGGTGTCGCGCTGGACGCTGCACACCACCGGTGACCTCGAGCATGGGCCATCGATCGACCGCAACGCCTCGAACCTGCGCTGCACCTCGGTGCGCACCTGGCCGGGCCGCGACGAGTGCGGGCTCTCGAGTGATCGCGCCGGCGTGGTGTGCACCCTGCGTCACGCGCCAGCGGGCTCGCCCGCCCGATGAGCAAGTCCTGCGTCGAGGCGTCAGGTCTGCTTGATCACGACAGTGGTCTCATTTCGCGCTGGTATGGCACAGCGAGACGTCAAAAGCGTTCTCAAGAATGTTAATTCAGGTAACAGGCACCGAGGGTAACGGAGTGGCTGGGGGGCGATCAGCACCCGGTGCCTCGATAGGATCGAAGTGATGAATCTTCTCCACCCTTCGTCGGCGACGCGAAGCGCGAAGAGTGTGAACACAATACGAGTCGATCGTCGGATCGATGCGATGTCTTCGCCGATGATGAAAGGGGATTGGTTCGGCAATCCCACTCGAACTTGCGAATGCTATTGCGTTTCTTTGCATTGCCAAGGTAGCTTCTTTGGAGTTCGGCGTGATTCCTTGCAGGGGAGGGCAAGTGTCACCCGGACGTGCGCCCCGCACGGTGTCGACCGGCCATCCCCCCGACCGACGTCGGCACCATCGTCGGGCGTAGCTGTGTCGATGTCCGCCCCCCGCGCATCGGCAGGCGTTCCGACGCTGTTCCCCTGTCGCGTCGGAACCCCCCGTCGGTGCGGCTGTGTCCGTCGCCGCGCCGACGGGGCCACCCTTCCGCAGTGCCCATGCCGTGACCGTTGCGGCCGTTTCGCACCTTCGGTGCGCTGTATCCGACAGGCCGGCGCGGCGACCGGTGAACCGGTGTGCACGGTGTCTGTTAGCGCGGCACCGGTTGCCGGGAATCCTGCGGGCGATAAACCGATTCGTAGCTTGTGCCTGGACGTGTCTGGCTGGAGATCGCCCCGGCCACGACCAGTCCGGCAGCTAGCAGTATCGCCACCGCCCCGGCGACGATCCACCAGTTGATCCTGCGGCGTCCGGCGACGATCTGCCTGCGGGGGCGACGCGGGATCGGATCGAACCCGGTCGGGCTGGTCGCTCTCTGCGGGGAACGGGCATGTCGCCGCGCACCGGTCTGCCGTCGAGGGATGGAGTGGTGATCGACCTGCGGAATCGGGCAGGCGTCATCGCCGGAGTAATCGTTTACCTGATGGGTCATCGAGACCTCGCCTGTCGAAACTGCGCAATACGGTCATTGCGCCCGTGTGAAGACAGTGTGCCACGGCGAGCGCCACCGGTCTCTCTGTGCCTGGAAGCCGCTGTTCGTTATCGCGTGATGCCTCACCCTGAAGTCGAGCGCGGATACGGCGCTTCACCACGCTTGTCGCCGTGGAGATTCTCCGAGAGCTCGGTGATGTTCTCGGTGGCTTTTCGCCGCTCGTGGTCGGCATGTGCGCTGGCGCCGACCGCGACGGCCATGAGCGCAACGGCGCGGTCACCACCGGCGCACCCCCGCGGCCGCCTCACCGGCAGCGAACGGACCACCGCCCAGGACGTCGGCTACGGGCTGCGTCAGCTCACCGATGTGGTGGTGCGGGCCCTGTCCCCGGGTATCAACGATCCGACCACTGCGGTGCACGGACTGGTTGCGTGCACCGCAGTGGTCGTCGAATTGCTGCCCGCCTGCCTGGGGGCCGTATACGGTATGCGACTCCGATGACCGGGCCCGCGTGGTGATCGCCCGTCCGACCTTCGCCGACCTACTGGATCTGGTGTGCACACAGCCGTGGATCTACGGCGCCGGAGACCCCGAGATACTCGAGACGCTGCTGTCGATGCTGCGTCTGGGTCGCATGGAAAGCGGTCACCGACGAGCAGTGCACCGCGATCGCCGATCAACTCGCACGGATACGCCAACACATCCACGATCACGACGCCGCGATCCGGCAAGATCTCGAGCATCGCGCCACCGAGGTGCAGGAGGCCCTCACGCATCGGTAAACCCCGCACCCACGGTTCTGTGCACCCGCGGTGACGGAAACCCTTCTCGGGTAGGTCGCGCATTCTGCACCGCCCATGAAAAGGGAACATCATGGCTACGTCGCCTTCCCTCCCCACCTGTCACTCGCTCACCGCCACGCCGGTCCAGACCGCAGCGCTGGTGATCGGAGTGATGTTCCTGCTCATCGGCATCGCCGGGATCGCCGCCGCCCGCATCCCCTCGGCCGCCGGGATCTATCTGCTCCTCGGGGGCCTGGTCTATCTGGCGCTGTGGGTGTTCGGACTGTTGGTCGACAAGGACGGCGCTGTCAACTTCATTCCACTCAACAGCGTCGACGATTGGCTGCACGTCACCCTCGGAGTGGGCATGATCGGGCTCGGAATCCTGCTCACCCGAGGGCGCCGGGTTGACAAGAATTCCGTGTCCTGGCCGGTGTCGCTGCCCGTAGTCGGGTCGGGCGCTCGTGATCGCCTCCGGCTCCGGCCGGGCCCGGCGGCGAACGTGGATGTAGGTCCTCGCTCCGCGCCGAGTTCCGGCGTTTCTGCGATTCGGCCGATGAGTCGACGCGCTGTTCGTCGTGACGTCGATGATCCCGTATGGCGCGCTGTGCCTGATCTGCGGCAGCTCCCTGACCTACGGCTGGCTCGAGGATGGGAACGGCGCAACCGACGGTCCAGCTCGAGTGCACATCCTGCCTGTGACGGTGGCGTCGAATCCCTGTCATGGGCGGCGGGTCAGGTGCAGGCGTGTAATGCGATGACCGTCGAGTTCGCCCACGGTGAGCCGGTGCCCGTCGCACTCGACGCTCTCACCGGCGCGCGGGAGTCGTTGCAGACGGTGCAGGACGTACCCGGCGACGGTGTCGTAAGGGCCGTCCGGTAACCGGATACCGGTCAGGCGGGAGAAATCGTCGATGTGCAGGCCTGCGTCAACCGAGTGGGCCACTGCCGAGGCGGTCCGGTACGGGCCGGTTCCGATGCTCGCCGGGTCGTCGCGAGGGTCGAATTCGTCGCCGATCTCACCGACGATCTCTTCGACGATGTCCTCGATCGTCACGATCCCGGCAGTACCGCCGTATTCGTCGACCACCACGGCGATTTGCGCATTGCCCCGTCGCATGACCGTCAGAGCCGCCAGGGCCAGTTTGGAACCGGGCAGGGCCAGGATCGGACGGCACAGAGCGGCGACTCGGTCGGGGCCGGTCTCGGGGTTGGCGAGGAGCAGATCGCGCAGGTGTACGAATCCGACCACATGGTCGACGGTGCCGGCCACGACCGGAAATCGACTGTGCGCCGTGTGCAGTGCGAGGGTGCGCGCCTGCGGGATGGGGGTGTCGGCGTCGAGGAAGTCCACTTCGGTGCGTGGCCGCATCACCTCGGTCAGGCACCGTGCTCCGGCGTCGAAGACTTCGGTGAGCACAGTGCGCTCGTCGGGGGGTAGTGCGTCGTGCTCGATCAACATGTCACGGAGTTCGTCGTGGGTGATCTCTTCGTTTGTGCGGGACGGATCGGCACCGAGCAGGCGTACCAGGGCGTCGGTGGAGACCGACAGTAGCCAGATCACCGGGCGCATGAGGGTGGCGAAGCGATCCAGGGTCGGGGCAGTGGCCAGTGCCGTCGCGGTAGCGCGTTGCAGGGCGATGCGTTTGGGTACCAGCTCGCCGAGCACCAGTGACAGATAGGCGATGACCAAGGTGGTGCCGATCAATGCTGTGGCGTTGGCGACGCTGTCGGACGCTCCCCACCGGCGCAGTGTCGGAGCGAGATCGGGGGCGAGGGTGGAGGCACCGTAGGCGGCAGAGAAGAATCCGGCGACGGTCACCCCGATCTGCACCGCGGACAGGAACCGGTTGGGGTCGCGCGCGAGGGCGGCGGTGCGGTGGCCACGTCCCCCGCGTCGATCGAGTTCGCGGATCTGGCTCTCGCGCAGGGAGACCAACGCGATTTCGGTGGCGGCGAACAGGCCGCCGACGAGTACGAAGACCAGTACCAACGCCAGGTTGACGACAGTATCGGCGGTCATGGCGACCTGCCGGCCTCAGCTCGGCGAAGTCTCCGACTGCCGGGACGGGGGTTCGAGCCGGGATCCATACTCCGTGCTCCTTGCGGGTGGTTCCCAGTCTAGGGAAACCCAGCGGGTGGTGAGTACCCCCGGCATCGTCGGACCGGTGGATGCCACGGGAGAAAACGTAGGATCGTCGATACATCCGGATCCATGACCGACACATGAACGGCTCGGTGCAGGAGCGACGATGGATGATCTACGCGTTCTCGCAACACGATGGTGGCGTGCCTCGCCGTGCAACCCCAATCCACTGATGCGCGGCCGTGACCGTGCCACGAACCTCGCGGCGTTCCTCGCGATCGTCTGTGCGGTGCTGATGGTCCCTGTCGCCGCGGCGATCGGCACCGCCGATTACGCCCATACCCGAGCCGAAGCCGATCGTGCCCGGATCGAGCTGCGGCAGGTAACTGCCGTCCTGTCGGCCGATCCTTATCCGGACGACACCGGAGTCGAGGTGGCACCTGCACGATGGCACGTCGACGACAGTGAACACCTCGCAGAGGTGCGTACCCCACCCGGCGCCCGCCTCGGCGACACACTCCCGGTATGGGTCGATACCGAGGGCAGACCCGTCGGCGCGCCGCCCTCCGGCACGATCGTCGCCCTCGACGCGATAGCCACCGTCGTGACGGTGTGGCTCGCAGCCGCGGGGATTCTCGGCCTCGCCGTGTACGTGCTCCGCCGAGTCGCAGCGCGGCATCGGATGCGGGCCTGGGACCGGGAATGGGAAAGCTTCGACCAGACCCTGGGTCGTCCCCCCACCTGAGGCGCATGCGCCGATTCCGCCGCACCAGGAAGTGGGCCGGTTCACCCGTGCGGTGCTCTGGAGCGACCCCGCACAGGGTGCGGGGTCGGTTCGGACGGCGTTTCGAGTCAGGTCCGAAGGGTCAGGTGGTGCGGTGTCCGTCGCTGTCGGAGATTTCCTCGGCGGAGACTCGCACTGCCACCGGCGCAGCGGAGGGGACGGACGGGCTCGCGGTGGTGCGTGTGGGGTCGACCACGAGGACGGGGACGGGGCAGTGGGCGATGAGATATTCGGCGACACTGCCGAGCATCCGGTTGGACATCCCGCGCCCACGCTTGCCGACCACCACGGTGTCGGCGTGCTGGTCCTGGGCGAACCAGCGCAGGCATGGTCCGGGCGGGCCGGCGAGCACGGCGTAACCGACCGGGAGGTCCCCTGCCCTGGTAGCGGCGTCGGCCAGGGTGCGTTTGGTTCGCTCGAGTGCGGCCGAATCGGGATCGGTGCCGTCGTCGTAGGAGATCACCGCGACGAGTTCGAACACGGCTGCGGCCGGGCCGAACAGTTGCAGCGCCGCGCGCAAGGCGTGCTCGGCTTCCGTCGAGCCGTCGTAGCCGACCATCACCCGAAGACCGCCGGGCTCGGCGTCACCGGCGCCCCACCGGGCAATCGGTGCTGTTTCCACCGAGCGGGGGGTGCGTTCGATGCGTTCGAGAGCAATCGGGACGAACAGCGGCCCGAGGATCACGGCGATGACGGTCCAGCGGGGGTCGTGGCCACGGCGGGCCATCCACAATCCGGTAACCAACCCGGACAGCACCCAGACGATCAGGAAGACGACAAAGACGGTCCAGTTCACGTTGTCTCCTCAAAGACGATGCGGCACAGAGGATGCGGGGCGGTGGTCGGTGTTCCTGCCGTCCTGCTCGGCGGGTGGACGGGGCGGCCGTATTCGACGGTCGAGCAGTACCGCGAAGATCACGACCAGCAGCAGTGACCATCCCCAGGTCGGGCGCATGTATTCGATGTAACGACCGGCTTCGATCCAGCGTCCGGAATACCACTGGTCGGCGCTGAGGAAGCCGTAGACGGCCAGCCAGGCCGGCCAGTTGCGCATCACCGATTGCGGTAGCACCACGCTCATCAGCAGGGGAAACAGCAGCATGGAGTAATACATCTGTCCGAGCGAGCCCAGCAGGAAGGATGCGGTCATCAACACACCGGCGCTGGTGACGACGAAGAATACTTCGTCGTGGCGGTGATAGCGGTAGAGCAGATAGATCGTCGTCGCGGTGAGCAGTGCGAAGCCGATCCGCAGGATCAGGATCAGTGGTTCGGGCAGCCCGTAGTAGGTGCCGTTGCCGGTAATCGAGCTGTTGAAATAGTCGCGGGACTGCAGCAGATACGGCACGGTGCGTTCGACGAACTGCCACGGATCGGCCGCCCACGGCCACGCCAGCGCGGTCAGCGCGATGGGGACTCCGGCTGCCGTAATGAACACTTTCAGTTGTCGGCGCAGGACAGGCAGAAGCAGCAGGGGCGCCAGGATCGGTTTGATCGCAAAGGTCAGCCCGATCGCCGCTCCCGCCCACAGGTCGCGTCGGGCGAGCAGCAGCGTCAAAAAGGCCACTTGTCCGAGCAGGATTACGCCGTTGATGTTGGTGAATACCAAGGTGTTGACCACCGATTCGGACACGAACGCCACCGTTACCGCGATCGGCAGCGCTGCCGACGCAGCGGTATGGCCGAACATCCGAACCACTAGATACACCGCGAGCAGCACCGCGAGGGCGTTGGCGCCGATGAACACCCATCGCGACAGTTCGTGCTCGAACACCGCGAACGGGGCGATCAGAAGTGAGCCCGAGGGTGGGTAGAGATAGTGCGGGTCGACGTGGTGATAGGCGGCGGTGTAGACCGGCTGGCGATTCCAGAACGCGACCGCGGCCCGATACACCCCGGTGAAGTCGTCGGTACGGTGCCCGTCGACCGCCAGGATCACGGTGCGGTGCACCACCAGCATCACTGCGACCGGCCAGAACACACACTGCAACAGGGCCTGGGGCGAGCGGGCGGTGGCCTGGGCCCACCACCGGGTACGGGGCGAACCGGAGACGGGAAGATCGGTCATCGCTGCTGGTAGACGTCGGGGATCCCGTCGCCGTCCTCATCTTCGAGTTCGGCCGCGCGGATTCTCCGGTAGGTGCGGTTGCGGGAGGTGAGCACGATCGAGGCGAGAACCGCGCTGAGCAGCGAGCCACACAGCACCGCGACCTTGACGTGGTCGGCCGCGACAGTGCCCGCCCCGTAGGCGAGATCCCCGATCAGCAGCGACACCGTGAATCCGATACCACCGAGCAGCGACACCCCGAGCACGTCCACCCACCGCAGCTCGTCGTCCAGACGAGCACGGGTGAACCGGGCCACCAGATAGCTGACCCCGAAGATCCCGGCGACCTTGCCGAGCACCAGACCGGCAATCACCCCGAGGGAGATGGGATCGGTGAGCGCATCGGACAATCCGCTGAGTCCCCCGACGGTGACGCCGGCGGCGAAGAACGCGAACACCGGCACCGCGAACCCCGCGGACAGAGGCCGGATGCGGTGTTCGATGTGCTCGGCGACCGCGACCGAGCTGTCTCCGACCCGGCGGGTGACGGGAACCGCGAACCCGAGCAGTACCCCGGCGATGGTGGCGTGCACACCGGATTCGTGCACCAGCCACCACGTCAGGCCGGCCAAGGGCACCAGCAACCACCACCTGCCGCCCCCGCGTCGCAGCGTGATACCGAAGGCCAGCAGGGGAACCAACGCAGCACCCAGATACAGCAGGTTCAGCTCGTCGGTGTAGAACACGGCGATCACAGTCACCGCGAGCAGATCGTCGACCACGGCGAGGGTGAGCAGAAAGGTACGTAAGGCCGACGGCAGATGACTGCCGATCACGGCGAGGATCGCCACCGCGAACGCGATATCGGTGGCGGTGGGCACCGCCCAGCCGTTCAACGCTTCGGCTCCGCCGCGGAGATTGACCGTCACGAAGATCAGTGCGGGCACGGCCATTCCGCCGAGGGCGGCGGTCACCGGCATCGCGGCGCGCCGCAGATCCCGCAGGCTGCCTTCGACGAATTCGCGTTTGAGTTCGACGCCGACGACGAAGAAGAACACCGCCAGCAGCCCGTCGGCCGCCCAGGCCCCGAGGGACAGATCCAGGTGCAACGCAGCCGGGCCGACGGTGGTCTCCCGCAACGTGTGGTAGGAATCCGACCACGTGGTGTTTGCCCAGATCAACGCTGCCAGCGCGCCGATCAGCAGCAGCACGCCCCCGACGGTTTCCTTGCGGAGGATCTCCGCCACCCGGCGGGATTCCTCCCAGGATCCGCGGGACAGAAACGGTCGACCGGAGAAGATATTCGACATCACATGTCCTCGACGTGGTTGCTGGTGCTCGATCGTCCGGGCCGCTGTATCGCGGGGGAGGGGGCGGTGGATATCGCAGAGTCGGCGAGTGCGGCGAGCTGTTCGGGGGCTTCGAGCGGGATCAGATGCCCGACGCCGTCGAGCAGGTGGATCGATGCCTGGGGTACCCGCCCGCCGAGCGCGCCGCGCACGGGCTCGGTCAGGAAAGGGTCGTCTCCACCGACTGCGATCGTGATCGGGACGTGCTCTGCCTTTTGTGTGATCGCGTCGTCGGGGACCAATGGCCGGATCCGGGGCGGAAGGTAGTGCGCACCGATAGTGCAGTACAACGCCACCAAGTCCGCATCGGGCTTGAAACCGGTACCGGTCACCACACGCAGGAACCGCTCTGCCGACTGCGGATCGGCGTCGGTGTGCCACCGCCACCGGTGCCATCGTGACGCCGCGGTCTGCCGGATCGGGGACAACCCGATCGGGGCGGCCAACACGAGATCGGTGACGTGCACGTGGCGTGGCGCCGATACGGCGATCGCGGCACCGAATCCGTACCCGATCACGGTCACCGGTGAGGACGTCAGCTGGGCCAACACCGTGTCGAACCACTGCCCGTAAACGGTCCAGAGATCTCGGACGGGATATCGCGGGTCGCTCAAACCCGGCATCCCCGGCGGGTCGACGATGAAAACCTGCCGGGACGGACCGAGGACATCGATCAGTGCCGTCATCGCCGCAGCCGGAACCTCCGTACCGGCCACCACTACGATTGCCGGCAACGCGGATCGGGTGCCGCTGGTGACCACACCGGTGGCACCCAGCGCACTGTCGACGTACCGAACCTCGTACCGCTGCTTCGTACCGGACAACAGGCGGCGACACGAGGACTGCACAAAGATGTGGTCACCGGGACTGCGATAGGGGTACTTGGTGTGCAGACCGGTCACTGGGCGAGTAGCACATCGTGATTGCCAGGACAGGTGAGGGTGAGGCAGATCGGCGCAAACACAACGGTCCTTCGGGTCGACTACGACAACATGTTCTCGCCGACCAGACTTCCCGGCACACCGCTTGCGACCCTATCGCATTGAGACCCCCGGACCGCAAGAAGGACACCATCGGCGCACGAAAGGTGAGTAGGCCGAGCACGAACTCCAAGTATCCGATGCCGGTCGGCGTGTCCCGCGAGAAGCCCCTGCCGCTAGGAGAGCGAGGTTGGTTCCGTACCGGTGCCGACCATAGGCGATGGGTGCCGACACATGGAGGCTACGTGCCCCAATGGTCAATCGGCGGTGGCCGGTTTCGGGAAGCAGAGCGAGCCAAGTCGACATATGGACGCCCGATCGGCCGAGGCACCGCCCGAAGTGCACGCAATGCAACGCGTGCGTTGCATGCACGCATCGCACTGCGTGCATCTTGATCTGCCGCTGATCCGGGCGGGTGGCCAAACTGACGCGAGCCATGTGCCATCTCCGCTGACTGGCGATAGCTTTACAGAAATAGCTGTTCGTCGCAGAGATCTCTCGTGGTCGGGGTGCCCGATCACCATGACGCGAACCGTCCCCTGCACCCTTCCAAGAGAGGGTTGAGGGCACGGAGTGGGTGTTTATCGCATCAACGTCTGCTGCAGCGCTTGTATCGCTGTGCGATAGACCCCACTCCATGTGCCCTCGCGAGCGAGTGCGGCCCGGCCAGGAACACCCGGTCGACGGGGGTGTCGGCCCGTCCCAGGCCGGGGGTGGGCTGGAAGATCAGCTGCTGATGCAGGGCGGAGGTGCCCTGGTTGATGGCTCCGCCGACGAGGACGGCATTGTGTTGTTCGAGCTCGATCGGGCTTTGGATGGCGCGACCGAGGATGCGGCCGGTGAACCCTGGTGCATGTCGTTCGACGACGGTCTGGATCCGGTCGGCGAAGCGTTCTCGCCGCGCGGCGGTCCATTCGAGGTCTCGGCGGGGGACGTGGGTGTACGCCCACACGGCTTCGGTGCCCGGTGGCGAACGCGACGGATCGGTGGTGCTCATCTGCCCCATCAAGACGAACGGTCGCTCCGGCAGTACGCCGGTGAGCCGACGGACCAGTGCTTCGGTGATACGTACCGCCCCGCCCTCGGGCACGGGAAAGCCGACCATTTGTCCCAGCATGGTCAGCAGCCACCCGAACAGAGCGCCGGCAGCGTCGTCGGGACCCAGATCGCTATGGACGGAGTTACCCGCCAACAGTATTCGCGCTCTGGCATCCCGCGGACGGGCCGAACGGAACGGACTTCGGCGCCCACGGCGAATTCGACGACCGTGCCCGGACCTCGAGCGTGCAGGCCTGGCTGTCCCGCCATCACGGACTGCTCGCGGCGTCGGTCACCGGCGCACTCACCGCCACCGGGATGGCTCTCGCGGCACGGCCCCGCATTACATGATCTCCCGGCCACGGCACCCGGTCACGGATGGATCGGCCACAACAACGTGAGCGCATCATCGGTGATCGGTTCGCCGGCGGCTACCGCAAAGGCGTCGAGGGCGACCGCGAGGTCGTCGCGCTGCGAAGCACTCAACCTTTTCAATACCGCGGAGATGGCATCACGCCGATGGTCTGTGACAGTCTGTACGAGATCGGCACCGGACGGCGTCAACGTCAAGGCGAGTCTGCGGCGATCCTCCGGGGCATCACGTCGATCCAGCAACCCCAGCTTGATCAGCTTGTCCACCGTTCGACTTGCGTTGGAAGGATCGACTCCGAGATCGTCTGCTACGACCGCGAGACTGAGCGGGCCGCGTGTGCCCACCAGCACGAGCACGCGCAACTGCGGAATGCTGACTCGGTCCTCCACTTCGGCAACCGACGCTGCCGCAATCCCCACCAGTGCGCGCGACGCCCACATCACCGCATCGACCTGCCGATCGAACTTCTTCTTCGAACGTCGTCGGGAAGAACGGGGCGGAGCGTCCATGGGCGTCATCCTCCGTCAGTCCCTGCAATACGGCAACCATTGCATCCACGCAAAGAATTCGCTCCCGTGCCACGTTTGCGTACCCCCGCCGGGGGTACCGCCGAGAACATGACGTCTACGGACCGGATCGGAAATCCGTGGGGCACTCGCACCCCGTACGGCCCCGGACAGGAGTGGCCGACCCGAGTCGATTCCTTCCTCGCCGACGGATTGACCGACAACGACGTAGACCGATGGGTGCAGTCGGCGACCATCCTGCATTCCAACGGCGACGGCCTCGACATCGCCGTCAAGGACGGCCGGATGGTGGGGGTGCGCGGCCGCGCCGCCGACCGGGTCAACCACGGCCGACTCGATCCGAAGGACCTGTTCGGCTGGCAGGCCAATCACTCACCGGATCGGCTCACGGCACCGTTGATCCGGCGCCGCGGCAAGCTGGTGGAAACCGATTGGGATACGGCGATGGAGGCGGTCGCCGGTCGCACGAAGCAGTTGCTCGACGAACGGGGCCCGAGTTCGATCGGTTTCTACACCACCGGGCAGTTGTTCCTCGAGGAGTACTACACCCTCGCGTTGATCGGCCATGGTGGCATCGGCACCAACCACATGGACGGCAATACCCGTCTGTGTACGGCGACGGCCGCCGCGGCGCTCAAGGAGTCGTTCGCCTGTGATGGGCAGCCCGGCTCCTACACCGATATCGACCACGCCGATGTCATCGCCCTGTACGGGCACAATATGGCCGAGACGCAGTCGGTGTTGTGGATGCGCATCCTCGATCGGCTCGCCGGCCCGAATCCACCGGCGCTGATCTGTGTGGATCCGAGACAGACCCCGGTGGCGCGGGCGGCGACGGTGCATCTGGCACCGCGTCCGGGCACGAACGTGATGCTCATGAATGCATTGCTGCACGAGATCGTGCGCAACGAGTGGATCGACCGGGACTATCTCGAGGCCCACACCGTCGGGTTCGCCGAACTACAGAGCCAACTCGAGCACTATCCGGTCGACAAAGCCGCCGAGGTGTGCGATGTGCCGGTCGAGGACCTGCGGGAAGCCGCTCGCCTGCTGGGTACCTCCGAGCGGTTGCTGTCGACGGTGCTGCAAGGTTTCTACCAATCGCATCAGGCGACCTCGGCTGCGGTGCAGGTCAACAACATTCATCTGGTGCGGGGCATGCTCGGCAAACCGGGCTGTGGGGTGCTGCAGATGAACGGGCAGCCCACCGCCCAGAACACCCGGGAATGCGGGGCCGACGGGGATCTGCCGGCCTTCCGGAACTGGGCCAACGACGCGCACATCGAAGAGCTGGCGCGGGTGTGGAACATCGATCCGATGCGGATCCCGCACTACACCGCCCCGACCCACCTGATGCAGATGATGCGCTACGTCGAAGACGGCTCGATCCGATTCCTCTACGTCAACGGCACCAATCCGGCAGTGTCGTTGCCCGAACTCGACCGCATCCGCAAGATCCTCACGCAGGATCGGCTGTTCCTGGTGGTCCAAGACATCTTCCTGTCGGAGACCGCGCAACTGGCCGATGTCGTGCTACCCGCTGCGACGTGGGGGGAGAAGACCGGGACGTTCACCAACGTCGATCGGACGGTACATCTGTCGGAGAAGGCGATCGAACCCCCAGGGCAGGCCCGACCCGATCTCGACATCTTCATCGACTACGCCCATCGGCTGGGCCTGAAGGACAAGGACGGGGCCCCACTGGTGAAATGGTCCACTCCCGAGGAGGCCTTCGAAGGCTGGAAGCAATGCACGGCCGGCCGGCCCTGTGACTACACCGGCATCACCTACGACAAGCTGCGCGGCGGCAGCGGCATCCAGTGGCCGTGCAACGACGACCATCCCGACGGCACCGAACGTCTCTATGAGGGCGGACAGTTCTGGTCCGCTCCGGACTACTGCGAGAGCTACGGCCGGGACATGGTCACCGGCGCGCCGCTCGAACCGACCGAATACAAGGCGATGAACCCGTACGGCAAAGCGATCATCAAGGCCGGCGAATACCTGCCGCCGCACGAGACGGTGACCGACGAGTATCCCTATTTCCTCACCACGGGTCGCACCCTGTACCACTTCCACACCCGCACCAAGACCGGACGGGCCCCGCAACTGCAGCAGGCCGCCCCCGAGGTTTGGGTGGAGATGTCCGAACACGATGCGCACCGGCACGACTGGTCGGAAGGGGACCTGCTGCGCATCACCACGCCCCGCGGCCGGGTGGAGGCGAAACTGCGGATCAGCGGTATCCGTCGAGGTGTGGTCTTCCTGCCGTTCCATTACGGCTACTGGGACACCCGCGCCGGGCACGAACCGGGCGGCAAGGACGGCAGGGCCGCGAACGAACTCACGCTCACCGACTGGGATCCGGCCTCGAAGCAACCGCTGTTCAAAGGTGGTGCCGCCCGCCTCGAACGCATCCGGGCCACGGACGGCACTGCGTCGGCGGCGCCGACGACGACCGCGTCGAAACCGGTCGAGTTAGCGGTGCCCGAGACCGTCGGGGGGGCCGGATGCGGCCGCCACCGAGCAGCTTCCCGATTCGCGTGGAGGTGCGTGATGAACAAGTTGGCCCTGGCGATCGAGGAGCTGCACCGCTCGGAGAACGATCTAGCCGGCGAGTTGCTGCAGGTCTCCGACCGGCACAAGGTCGACCACGAGATCTTCCACGTCGCGCGCGATATCGCCGGATGGTCGCAGCAGCATGTACACGAGCTCGCTCGGGTGGGACAGGATTACGGCCTCGATCTCGACGCCGAGCCCGACCACGACCCGACGGTGCTCGCAAAGGTGCGGCAAAAAGGTAGCGAACTGCTCGGCCGGCACCACGCACCGGCATTGCTGCTCCTGCGGGACCTGCGCGACATCCACCGCAAGGCGGCCGGGGTTTCGCTGGACTGGGAGATCCTGGCCCAGACCGCCCAAGCACTCGGTGACCGGGAACTGCTCGCCGCCACGAAACGCTGCCATCCTCAAACGCTGCGTCAATTGCGTTGGGCCAATGCGAAACTGAAGGAAATTGCAGCTCAAGCCCTGGTCACCGACTGAACCACCGACAGGTGCGGACGAGGACGTCACTGTCCGTCCAACCTGGACGCAGGGGCTCTCGACATAGTTCGTTCACGCGCCGCAGGTGCTCGCGGTGCCCGCGGTCAACCATCCGCGGGCTGCGACGATTCGATGCTGTGGTTTGTAGGAATGGCGAGCGTCCGGTGCCGTCATACATCTGCAGCCGGGCGGTTCCTATCCTGGCAGGATGAGCACCCGCCGGTTCACTCTGCGTCTTCCATGCCATCTGTCGTCCCAGGACGCGCTCGAGCGGGCAGCAGCAGCCCTGCACAATCGGCAGGTCACCGAGGTAGCGGAGCTGCGTGTGCACCCGGCGCTGACCACGAGTGAGCCCGGGATGTGCACGTTCACCTTCACCTACGAACCCCGCGGTCGGTGCTCCGGTTGAGAACTCCGCTCATCCGATGTCGGTGCGATCGCGCCGGTGGGTCGAGACAATTGTTGCTGCGGCGGTTTTCCTCGGCGCATTCCTGTATCAGTGGGCGACATCGATGACCACGCGGGCCGGGTCATCGAGGGAGTACACCGCGAAGGGAAGACCCGGGGCTGCGAGGCCGATGAAGGACTGGGTGGCGCCTTCGAAGATCGTCGTGCCGGTGACCTCGACGGCCGAGCCGCCTGCTCGCCCGCGGACCGGGAAAGGGCCGGTGTACGGCGTGATCTCGCTGGTGAACGGATAGGCGGAGCCACTGATCCGGACCTCGAGGACCGCGTCACCGGCGACAGGCACCGTCTCGCCGCTGCCGACCTCGATCGCGCGATCGACGTAGCCCACCCGCCAGCCGGGGGTGCCGAGGCCGCCGAGTTCGTAGACCACGCGGTCGAACCCCTCGTGTGTGCCGGTGCGGATGTCGGTGACGGTCAGCGCCGCGTCGGTGTCGGCCGGTGCGGTCTTGTCCGTCGTGTCGACCGGGACGGTGCCGGGTGTATGGGTGGCGGTGGCCGCGGCGACGGCGGGGGTCGGGACGGGAGCAACCTCATCGGAGATGGCCGAGCATCCGGTCAGTGCCATCGCTGTAGTAGCGGCGATCAACATGATGCGGATGTGAGTGGTGGGATTCATGCTTTGAGAGTGACCCCTGTGCAGTCAGGACAAACCGGACCGATTCAGATCCGCATATGCCGCCGACACGGACGAGAACCTCTGTCGCGCAGAATCGTCGCGAGGTCATGGGCTCGCCGGCAGAGGCGGGAGCGGTCGTTCGGTGGGCAGTGGTTCGTTCGGGGTCCAGGCGTCGAAGGGCACCTCGAAGGTGACCGTGCCGGCTCGTTCGAAGGTGAAGGTCACCGGGTGGGTCAGGCCGGGTCGGATCGCTTCGGCGGGGAATCGGCCGCGCACCGTCAGAGGTCGATCCGGTGCCGTGGTCGGTCGGAGTTGTTCGATGGGTTCTCCGGCGGCCAGGGAACTGCCGGGCAGCAGTTCGCGTGCCTGATCGGAGGCCTCGAGTGTCAACTCTCCGGCGGGAGAGTCGATCGAGACGAGCCGGTCGGGCGCGGAGGACTGGTTGACGACGGTGAAGGCCAGGGTGACCTGTCCGTATCGGGGGACGACAGGAGCAGCGGGTTCGGCCTCGAAGTACACATTGCGCAGCAGCAGGTCGCCGAGTTCGGCATTGGTGCCGTTGATGGCGGCCTGTTGGGTATCGGTTTGGGTGATCTGCCCTGCCCCGCATGCAACGAGCAGGGGCGCTGTCAACACGAGAACGAGGAGCGACCAGGCTCGACGACGCGCGGCCGAGATGCGGTGGGTGTGTAGGCGATGTCGTGCAGGGGGTTCCACAGGTCTCCTTTTGTCGTGATCGACCGGGCGCCGGTTCGGACGCTCGCCGGGTCACTGTGCTTTGCGGTAGGCGTGGCGCAGCTGCCAGATCCGGGCGCCGCCGATCACTGCGGCGATCAGCAGTCCCGCCAGAGCCGCGAACAATAGCGCCACGCCCAGCGGGAGGGTGAAATCCCAGCCGAGGAAGGCAATAGCGGTGCGTTCGGTGTGCTGCAGGATGAACACCAGCAGCACGACGGTGACCACCGCTCCTATGGCCAGTGCCACCAACATCCGGCCGGTGCGGGTCGGTTCGACCACGCCGGTGTGGTGTGCGGGATCGGCGGGAGAGGGGTCGACGTCACCGGAGCGTCTGCCCCGGTGTGAGGTGTGGGTACGCATGATCGGTTTCTCCCTTCATCGGTCCGGAGCAGGTACCAGGGCATTGCCGTGTGTGGTCAGAAAATGCCGAGGGTGCCCTGCCACACGGCCGTGAGGAGGTAGATAGCAATAGCGAGGGGATAGTAGGGATTCATCGATGTTCCTCAGCGTGCTTCAACATGCCTGGGCCAAACGGGCGATGTGACATCACTGCTGCGTGGGGCAGTGTGATGGGTCGAGATCTCGAGGGGTGCTCGACACGGGCGCCGCGCGCTGTCCGAGGCGAGTTCAGTGCGAATCGGTGGAGGGGTTCGGCCGTGTGTCGCCGAACGTGGTGTCGCGCTCGGACCGGTCTGCTGAGGTCGGCGCGTGCATGCGGTCCAGGTGCAGCTTGATCCATTCGGTGGTCACGGTCGGGTGGGCGGAGGAGTGCGGGTTCATGATCCTGCTCAACTGGTGGGTTGCGGATACTCGCAGTCCACGGTGGGGTTGATCCCCATGTAGTTCAGGGGTCCGGCCGCGATGGTCACCGCGATGGTGCCGACGCTGGCGCAGTTGGTCGAGGCGTCACCGTAGTATCCGCGTTGTCCTGCGGCGACGGCGCCGATGATCAACCAGATCAGTATCAGGAGGGTGAGCAGGCCGGACAGGCGGCTTCTGGTTCGCATCGTGCGCTCCAATCCACGAAAGCGGCCACATCGAGCGCGGTGCTCGCTCGGCCGTCCCGACCGGATGAGTGCGGGGCCGAGATATTCGATCCGGCCGACGACACCCCGGACGGGGCGCGCCCCTCGAAACGCTGCTCGTTGCGGAGGCGCAACCATTGCGATCGGTGGGGAAGATCCAAATCATCGATGGAGCTTGCACTTTCGTTCTATGACCCACCCTAGTAAGCCGGTGCAGACGTGCCAAGGCGCCGACGTGGTCGACCGACGATGGTTATGCGATTGCAATATCTCGGTTCGCTCGAAGTCAATTCGTGCCCAGTAAGAACCGAACGTCGCACGGTAGGACTGTGCAGGTGAAGAGCGGTGGTGCGGCACAGCAAAGCCCCGGGGACCGTACCGCGGCCTTCGATCCGCAAAGCACCCGCGGTGAAACCGGGTTTTTGGGTATCGCCTCGTGGGCCAGTAGGGTGCACGCCCATGGCATTATCCTCGTTCGACATCGATACCCCCATGGCCTATCACGTTGCCCAACAGAACATTCTGCATCGGCTCGATGCCGGCGCCGACGTCGACGACGTGCGCGCGCAGTGGCAGCAGACCATCGACCGGATCGTCGACACTCGGGTGGCCGGCGATGATGCGCTCGTGTTCGTCAGGGCGCCGGAGCTGGGCCCGGACCGCTAGAGACCGCGCCCGGTGCGAGCGTCGAGTCTGTCGCCCGCACCGGTCGGTGCCGGCGTCTCGGGATCAGGGCGTGCCGAGTGTGTGCTACCGGCCGGGTAGCCGCACCACATGCAGAAAGAAGTTGTCGATCTTGCGGATCACGTCGGCGAACTGATCGAAGTCGACGGGTTTGGTGATGTAGGCGTTGGCGTGCAGCCGGTAGCTGCGCAGCAGGTCTTCTTCGGCTGCGGAGGAGGTCAACACCACCACGGGGATGGCGGACAGCTCCGGATCGGCCTTGATCTCAGCGAGCACCTCACGGCCATCGCGGCCGGGTAGATTCAGATCGAGCAGGATCAGATCCGGACGGGGCACATCGGTGTAGGGGAAGTGGCGGTGCAGGAACTGCAGTGCCTGCTCGCCGTTGCGCACCACGTGCACCGTGTTGGTGATCTTGTGGTCGGCGAAGGCTTCCCGGGTCATCAACTCGTCTTCGGGATCGTCTTCGACGAGCAGAACGACGATAGGATCGGCAGGATCGGTCATCGTGTCTGCCTTCCGGGGGAGAGGACACGGCAGGGTGCACACACGCGGTCGACGGTACGCCACCGCCGGTGCACTTGTCCTGAATGCCCCCGTGAATACCCGAATGCCGGGAATCGCGCGCAAGCCCGACCGCGGGTCTGTGCCAGACTGCGGGCATGGCTGTCGATCCGCGTGGTACCGACCTGAAACGTTTTCTTGCCGAGGATCCCGGTGGGCCGGTGGTGATGCTGAATCTGCTGCGTTTCGCCGAAGGCGGACGAGAACTCTACGACCGGTACGCCGCGGCACTGCACGAGAGGTTTCTGCCACGCTACGGCGGCGAGGTCCTCTACGCCGGGGACGGCTCGACCGCGCTGGTCGCCGATTCGGGCCGGCAGTGGGATGCGGTGCTGCTGGTGCGCTATCCCTCCCGCAGCGCGTTCTCGCAGATGGTCGCCGACCCCGACTACCAGCAGGTGACCACCTGGCGCACCGAGGCGTTGACCGAAGCGGTGCTGCAGGCCAGCGTGCCGTGGCCCGAGCGCTCCTAAAGCAGCAGCGTCCCCACCGTCCGGCTCAACCGGCACCTGCGTGGTGCAGCTGCCGAACGGCGCCGATCCCTTCGGTGCACCGTGATGGGCGGGCAGTGGCGTGCGGCCATCGGTGCGCACCGCCGAACCGCACACCACCCCCGCACAGCCCATTGTTACCCGCTGCTCATAGCGGTGTCCGAGGAACGGCTCGACCTGACCTCCCGATTCTCCCGGGGCTGGTCCACCGCGGCGGCGGTACTGTCGGGCACCGAAAAATCGGTATGACATGTTGAGAGCGTGGTTCTTCGGGTACGCGACAGAAGAAGCGGAACTTGCTGTTCCGTGAGGATCCGTCACCCGAAGACAAGGAGCATCGTCATGGGCACTGCAACGAGCATGCTCGAGAGCTACCCGAAGAATGTGGGCGACATCGACACGGGCGTGTTGGCCGCCTGCATCGAGGCGTGTACCGACTGCGCGCAGACGTGCACCGCCTGCGCCGATGCGTGCCTGGCCGAGGACACCGTCGCCGACCTGACCACGTGTATCCGCACCGACCTCGACTGCGCCGATCTGTGCGGGGCAACAGCCCGAATCCTCTCGCGCCAGACCGGCAACAACGCGACGGTCACCAAGGCGATGCTCGAGGCCTGCGCCACTGCCTGTCAGGTGTGCGGTGACGAATGCGCCCGGCACAGCTCCCATCACGAGCACTGCCGTATCTGCGCCGAGGCGTGCCGACGCTGTGAGCAGGCCTGCCGAGATCTGCTCACAGCTCTCCACTGATGTGCTCACACGACATCGCCGCCGGCGCCGGGTTATCGCTGCGCGATCCGGTGCCGGTGGTCGGTGGCGTAGGCAGCACAGACCTGCTCCACCGATCCTCCGGTGTGCAGATAGCGGGCATCGAGATAGCCGGTGAGCGACCCGAGTTGCCGCTCGAGCCGCACTGCGGCGCGGCGCACCTCCATCGCCGCCGACGCTTCCCCCGCCTCGACCAACTCCGGCACCTGCGCAAGCATTACAGCCAGGGACCGGTCGGGTTCGGCGTCGCGGAAGAAATAGGTTTCACCGTACTGCCGCAGATCGAACTCCACGGTGGTCAACGCCTCGGTGACGCCGTCGAGCAGAGCGCACGCAATGCTCGCCTCCCCATGCCGGGCGACCTCGGCCGAATCGGTCGACGCCAGCAGGCTCACCGCGCGGGCGGCGGCGCGGCGGCGGATCAGCGCCGGGTAGATCTGCAAGATCCACGAGATCGCCGCGGTGAACAACACGAACCCGATCAGCGCCTGCACCGGGATCAGCAGCCGCAGCGCCGGATAGGCGGGGGTGATGTCGCCGTAGCCGAGGGTGGCCACGGTCACCAGCGACAGATACAGCGAAGCTACCGGATCGGATGACGACTGTGGTTGCAGCGCAGAGGCGAAGAAGAATCCGCCCGGCATGTGCGGAAGGTAGATCAGCGCCCACCCGGCCACGATCATCGCAGCCCACAGCAACACCGTGGCGATCATGCCCAGCGGGCCGGCAGAGCCCAGCGCCCGGCCGTGCCGGCGGATCCTCCCGGCGATCGACCAGACGATTCGGAACACCCAGCGGCTCAGCGTGCCCAGCCCGTGCGGATGCCACAATGTTGCGTAGATGTCCCGCAACGCCACCGCGATGAGTGCTGCGCCGAGCACGCTGAAGATCCACGTCATCGGTGCCGACCTTCGGGTGTTGTCCTACGCCGATCGAGAAGGTCGAGGGAGCGGGATCCACGATTCGACCGCTCGGGTGGATCCGGGCACGTCGTAGTCGACATCTGCATGGGCGGCGCGTACCCGCCTCGCCGTACACCCAATCGCCCGCCTCCGGCGGCCGCTCGTAAACCGACGTTCTCAATGGACGTCGGGTGCGCGCGAACGGCTTTCACTGCTGCGAGTCCGGATGTAGAGGTTGCGCCCGGCCGCGGCAGTGAGACCGAACGCCACTGTGCTCGCGGCCAGCACGAGCGTGCCGGCACCGAGCACGGCGTCGTCGACACCGAGACCTTCGGCTTCCATCGTCAGATAGAACAATGCGGACACCCCCACCGGCCCGAACCAGCCGAGATACACCGCGTCGGGCAGCGGTAGATGCAGCGGCCGTCGCAACAACAGCACGATCGGGATCCGCCGCAGCAGCAGGACAGCGACCACCAGGGCGGGCGCCTTCCAGCCCAGCTGGGTCCACTGCTGCCACGGTAGGGCGGCGCCGAGCAGCACGAACAGCGGCAGGACTGCGAATCTGTTGACGGCCTCGTCGATCTCGACCTCGGAAGTCCGTTCGGCGCCGGTGCCGACGGCGTTGAAGGCCAGACCGCCGACGAATACGGCGAGCACCCCGTCGACGTGCAGCAGACCGGCCACGCCGAGGATGCCCAGGGCCAGTACGACGGTGAACAACAGGGCCGGGCCGTGTGCGGTGGCGCCGTGCTTGTCGCCCAGTCGCAGTGCTGCACCGCCGACGGCGCCGAGGAGTGCGCCGGTGACCAGGGCGCCGAGGACCTGCCACAGTGATTCGCTGACCGCCGCACCGGCGCTGAGTGGGCCGGCGACCGCGATCGCCGCGACCACCAGCGGCAGCGCCAGGCCGTCGTTCGCGCCGGATTCGAGCGAAAGCAGCTGTCGGTCCCGGGCGGGTAGGTCTCGTTCGGCGAGATCGCCGGTGACCACACTCGACGCCAGCACCGGATCGGTCGGGCAGATCGCGGTGCCGAACAGCAGCGCCGCGGCCAGCGGTAAACCGGCCACCGCCCATCCGAGTCCGGTCGAGATCGCCGCCATCGCGGGCATGACGACCAGCAGCAACACGGCCAGTGCGCGGGTGTGGCGACGCACTGCGGCGATGGGATAACGCAACGCGACCGCCATGACGGACACGGCCAGCAGGATCCGGGCGAGCTCATGGAACAGGCCGTGCTCGACCGTCACCGGCGCGATCGGCAACGCATTGAGCACGTGCGGCCCGAGCAGTACCCCGGCAAGCAGACCGAGTAGGGGTTCGGACAACGGCAGGCGCCGCATCGTCGAGGAAATCGCTGCCACCACCACGCCGAGCGCGCCGACCACGGCAAGAACGACATCGATGTGCATAACGGTCGCATTCCCGGATCGGCCCCTGGCAATCCTGCACTGTCCGGTCGGCGGTGTGTTCGGATCGAGGCGTGAGATCCGGACGGTCAGTAGTCGTAGTCACCGCCGGTGGCACCGGAGTGATGTCCCAACCGTCGCAGATGCGTGCGCCGGCTCAGGCGGATCACGGGCCGGGCGAGAAAATCGAGCGAACCGAGCAGAAACAGCCAGGTACCGGCGGTCTGGGTGGAGTCGAAGAAGAACAACACGCTACCGACGGTGAAGAACACCGCGATCAGGACGTCGTTGACGATCGAGGCTGTCTCGTACCGGTTGTCGATCACGACCTGCTCCCGGCCGACGGACAGTCGCAGCGACGGATCTGCGTGGGTGCGATCGGTGGCCATGGCCCGGCGAGTACCCACCCGCTGGTGCGGGTATGCCCGCCGAATGTGGTTCGGAAGTTGGTCCGATCTGATGCGTGTGGTGCTCGTCGGTGCGGCCGCCTATCTCTGGCTGGTGTTCGTGCTGCGGATCTCGGGAAAACGAACCCTGGCCAAACTCAACGCCTTCGACCTGGTCGTCACCGTCGCTCTCGGTTCGACGCTGGCGACGATCCTGCTCAGCTCCGATGTGTCGTGGTCCGAGGGCGCGGTGGCGCTGGTGCTGTTGGCTGGGCTGCAGTTTCTGGCCGCTGCCGTTTCCTCTCGTTGGCCTCGCAGTCGCGCCGTGCTCACTGCCGATCCGACTTTGCTCGTCGAGCACGGTGCAATGCTCGACCTGGCGCTGGCACAGCAACGGATCAGCCCCGGCGAGATACGCCAAGCGGTGCGCGCCTCCGGTTTCGGCGACCTGGGACAGGTCGCGGCCGTGGTGCTCGAAACCGACGGCAGCCTCAGCGTGATCGGCCACCAGCAGTACGGCAACGGTTCGGTGCTGGACGATGTCGCTCATTCGGCATCCGGTGGTCACCGCCGATCGTCCCGACCCGGTGGTGACCGTCGATGAGGAGCACGACGTTGCCATGACCGGTCCTCGAGGGCACGTCCAGGTGTTCGATGTCGTACGAGCGCGGCGCCGGGTGCTTGTCGAGGCGCTTCGGTCGCGCTTGTGGCCGTTGCCGGCAGCGGCGGTGCTGCTCGCGGTGCTGGCCGGGATCGGCGTGCCCGAACTCGACACCGCCGTCGACGATCACATGCCTGCGGAGGTGGCCGGGTATCTGTTTGGTGGGAGCGCTGACGCGGCCCGGGAGGTGCTCGGCGCGATCGCCGGCTCGCTCATCACTGTCACTTCGTTGACTTTTTCCCTCACATTGGTGACCTTGCAGCTGGCCAGCAGCCAGTATTCGCCGCGGCTGCTGCGCACCTTCGCCGCCGACCGCGTGGTGCAACGCACCCTGGCGTTGTTCCTGAGCACCTTCATCTACGCCTTGACCGTGCTGCGGACAGTCCGTAACGACACCGACGTCGGCACCAGCGAATTCGTGCCCCAATTGGCCGTGACTCTGGCGTATGCACTGACCGTCGCCAGTGTGGTGTCGCTGGTGCTGTTCCTCGGCCATCTGGTGCGGCAGATCCGCGTCGAAACCGTCCTCGACCAGGTACGCGCCGACACCTGCGCGACGGCAGCGGATATCCTTCCGCGGGTCACCACCGGCGGGGGACCGGAGCAATTACTGCCCGAACCGCCGCCGCACGCTCACCTCGTCGAAGCCGCCGATTCCGGGTTCGTGGTCGAGATCGACGAACGCGCCGTCCTCGACGCGGCGGTGCGCGCTGAGGCTCTCGTGTGGATCGATCGTGCGGTGGGCAGTCCGGTGGTGGCGGGAACCCCGATCGCGCGCTGCTGGTCTGTGCACCCGCAACACCCCCTGACCGGTGAGCCACTCGACCGGCTCGACGACCGGATCCGCAGCGCGGTGCGCACCGGCAGTGAACGCACCACCGCCCAGGACGTCGGCTACGGACTACGTCAACTCACCGATGTGGTGGTGCGTGCCCTGTCCCCGGGTATCAACGATCCGACGACCGCAGTGCACGGACTGCTCGCGTGCACCGCGGTGCTCGTCGAGTTGCTGACCGCCCGCCTGGGTCCGTATGCGGTGTGCGACTCCGACAACCGAGTCCGCGTGGTCATCGCGCGGCCGACCTTCACCGAACTGTTGGAGCTGGTGTGTACCCAGCCGCGGCTCTACGGCGCCGCCGACCCCGATGTCGCTGAGGCACTGCTGTCGATGCTGCACCTGTTGGCGCGGAAGGCGAGCACCGAGGAGCACCGTACTGCGATCCACGATCAACTCGTCCTGGTACGTGCTCGGATCAACGACCACGACGGTGCAACCCGCCGGCACCTCGAGCGCCGTGCCCGCGATGCCGAGGAGGCCGTCACACACCGTTGGTTATCCCGTGGCCCCGCACCGCGGCCGTCGGATCCGCCTTGATGGTCTTCGACCTGCGCCGTCCCGGGCGGTTTGGTGCTCACCGACGCCGGACAACCTACATGGGAGAAACGCATGCTGCATCGACCGCGCGAAAGGGGCACATGATGACTTCTCCATCTTCCCGCCCGGCTCGACGCTCACTCACCGCGACCCCGGTCCAGACCGCCGCGCTGGTTGTCGGCACCGTCTTCTTGCTCGTCGGCATTCTCGGGTTCATTCCAGGTGTCACCTCCGATCTCGACCATCTCGCCGGCGCCGGACACAGTTCCGGCGCAATGTTGTTCGGACTGTTCCAGGTGTCCGTGCTGCACAACCTCGTCCACGTGCTCTTCGGCATCGCCGGTATCACCGCGGCCCGCGTTCCCTCCGCTGCAGGGATCTACCTGCTGCTCGGGGGACTGATCTACCTCGGGTTGTGGGTGTTCGGACTGCTGATCGACAAGGGCGGTGCGATCAACTTCATCCCGCTCAACAGCGCCGACGACTGGCTGCACTTCACTCTCGGTGTCGGTATGGTCGGACTCGGCATCCTGCTTACCCGCGGACGCCGCACCGACGAGCGTGCACTGTCCTGAACGAACACCACTCGATCGGGTGAAAAGGTACTGGTCAATGAGCATCTAGCGTGGAACGGTTCAGCGCCGGCATGCCTTCCGCGACGTTTTCCGACCCGTGGGGTCCCAGAAGTGGTGGCAACTTGCATCCACCAATGAGCTCGGTCATCTCGAGCGGGGAGTGCTCCGGGCCGCAGGACGGCGCTGATTGCCGGCGCCAACCTCACACAGTTCTCCCGCAGCGATTGTGATGGATAACCCTGATTATCCATCAGTTCCGGTCGGGCTACGGTGGTGTTGGCGGTGGGCGCGTGTGGCTTCGGTGTCGAGATGCGTCCGGTGCGGTCGCCGCTCGAACTGCGGCGTCGCGCCCGTACCCACGATGCTTGGCGTCGCTGTGGCAGGGTTCGCCGGATGTCTGTGACCGGACGGGGCAAGAGTTGCGGCGCAGGGGACTTGGGCTTCGAGAGAGCGCTTTTGGATTCGAGCAGTGTGCCGCCTCGGGGGAGCGCTTGGGGCGATCACCGGAGCAGCGCTCAGGGGAGTAGATCGACGTACTGAGGGCGGGCTTTCATCGAGTGGATGAGAAGCTCGTTGCCACTGTCGAAGCGCAGAACAACCAATTCCAGGAGACAACCTTTCGGGTCGAATCCGAGCCGGAACTCTCGCGCGGGTTGTCGCCCTCGGGATCGGCTGCGTAGACGTGGTGCTGGGCCGCGTAGAGACTGTCGGCTTCGTCGGTTCCGTGCTCAAGGGCGGATGTGTGTGCTTTCACGCGACCCGGGTCCAGGCGCGGATCGCTTCCCGAATGGCTTCCGACCTGGATACGTGCTCTTGTTCTGCTCGAGTGTTCAGAGCCTTGAGTAGGGCTTTGTCCATGCGGACCGGGACCACGGTTGCGGGGCCTTCTCCGAGAGTGGGGCGCCCACGTTTACGCAGGGCAGCGACGTCGTAGCCTGCCTCGGCTTCGTCTGCCCATTGCTCGATCATCTCGTCGGTGACGGGGGTTCTGTCGATCGTTTCGTCAGCCATGCACATTAATGTAATACGAAAATGGTGCTGGTCAGGGCTTGAGTAAGGTTGGTGACGCGCCCGATGAGGTCGAACGCGAGGCCGACGAGCTCGCCACCTGGATCGCTGCGGTCCTGAATAGCGAGCACCCAGTGCTGAATGGCTCCGCGGCCGGCGACGTCTGAGCCGAACTTGTGCGGCTCGGTACGTCGCCTGGTCGACGGCGGTTATCGGTACGGGGTGGGGGAGACGGTCAGGTTCTGCGCGGCCGTGGTGTAGCCGAACGCGTGCAGAGCTCCCTGGGCTGCCAGGTAGTTCTCGTGCTGATTCGGTCCCGGGCCGACCCGGACAGCGACGACGGCGTCAGCGGGCAGTGACCAGGTGACGTACGGGATGAGCTTCGCTCCGCGGTTGCGGTAGGTCGGTCCCTCGCTCATGCCGAGGTGAATGACTCGCCATTCACCTTCCTCGCGGAAGCCGTTGTGCTTGAACTGCGTTGCATAGCGGGACAACTCCCGGATGCAGTGGTCGAGCATTCCGGAACTGGCCTCGGGGGCTTCTGCGCGGTGGAGACGCCAGTCCACCCACTTGTGCACGTAGTCGGTCACTGTCGTCCACGACTTGGGGTCGTCGTCGTACAGCACCTTCTTGGCCTTCGCCTCCTGGTGGTCGGGGAGCGCATCCCTGCGGATGCCGATGGCGAATCCGTCGAGTCCACCGCAGTAGGCGCGCCACTGGCTGAGCACATCGTTGTGCGCGGAGAACGATGTGACGTAGCAGTGGATGTGATTGCTGTAGGTGCGCTGCTCCACCCTGTCGATCGTCTCGCAGAGCTTGCGCAGGAAGTCGGCCTTTTCCTTCGGGTTGGCGACCAGATGAGGCTCATCCGGCTGGTAGTCGATCGTCTCCAGTTCCTCGGCACGGGGAATAAGCACCTGCTCCTTGATGATTCCCAGGCCGTGGATCAATTCCCGACTGTCGTTGAGGTACTCGACCGCTGTTGCGCGAAACGACGGCTTGCACTTCTGCGGACCCACGACGCCGGGTTCTCGCGGCTCCGGGTTGCTACCGAGGATGCCGAGCAGACCACCTGCGTCGGTGTAGTGCCACAACGTGTCAGGTTCGGTCAAAGTGTTTCTCCTGGAATCGGTGGGCAGTGCATACGCACAACGACGATGCGGCCAGCGCGGTTCCCGACGCGGATGGCTGCGGTGATTTCCGCGGACGGGCGGTTGTTCTCAGGTGTCGGAGTGTTCGGTGGCCGATTCGTAGCTGAGGATGCCGTCGCAGCGGGTGGCGACTCGTTGGATCAGTTCGCCGCTGGTGTAGTCGTCGACGAGCAGTTCGACCGAGTGGATCTCGGCGGTGAGGGGGTGGTCGAAGGCGGCACGGGCGTTGGCGGCGCAGATCGTGCCGGTGCCGTCGCCTGGATACAGCGCGGCGATGACCGCGGCGGGAGTGAACCGGCCTCCGAGACCGTCCTCGGAGTGTTGACGGCCGTCCCACCAGCGTTGCAGGGCTTGCTGTTGGGCGCGTTCGCGGGGGACTTCGACGTCCATGATGGTGAAGCGTTCGTAGCCGGCGGCGCCGAGTTGCCGCAGCAGGCGTTCGCTGAGGCCGGGCCAGCTGAAGGTGCCTTCGATGACGATGTTCTCCCCGCGCTGCATGCACACCTCTTGCAGGGCGTCGAGGACCTTTGTCGATTCGCTGTGCACGAGGGTGGACAGCTCGCGGGGCATGATGGTCCCGCCGTCGGGCAGTTCGATCTCGAGAATGCTCCGGTAGATACCGGTGTCGAGAGCGTCGCGGATGAGGTGGTCCTTGACGCGGTCGGCGTCGAGAACGCGCCAGCCTTGCCCGGCGAGGCCGTGGCGTCTGATGCTGGTGGATTTCCCGGCGCCGGGTACCCCGGCGGTGGCGATGGCGCAGAACTGGCCTTCGAGGATGACGTTGTGCTGTTCGGCGAGGTAGCGTTCGATGATCCGGTCGACGGTGCGACGCCGATGCGGGTCGGTGGCGTAGAGCCGGTGTGAGGCGGTGGCACCGTTGCGGTCGAGGGTGCCACCGGTCGCGCACATGCGCTCGAGGACTGCAGCTGTGGCGGCGCGCAGGTCCGCCACTACGCGTGTCCTGCGGCGTTGCGTCGGGCGGCGGTGATCTTCAGTAGGTGCTGGTAGTCCTCGTCGGACAACAGATCTCCGGCGCGTTCGATCTGATCCCAGGTGCCGGGGAGGTAGGTCTCTCCGGTGGGGTCGGTGGTGCCGAAGGTGTAGTTCCAGTTTTCGAGTTCGCTCATCATCGCCGCGTGGTCGATTATTCCGGCGGCGTGTTCGAGCATCACCTCACGCGGGCTGCGCTCGCAGACGTGCGGGGTGAGCCGTGCCGTTTTGGCCAGGCGGCTGACCTCGGGTTGTTCGACGCCGATCTCGTCGGCGATGCGTCGCTGGGTCCAGCCGGCCTGCACGGCGTCGTGGACGGCGCGGAGTTTGAGGATCTTGGCCAGTTCGTTGCGGGCGGGTACTGCTCGTAGCCGGCGTTCGATCTCCGGTTCGTATGCGATCGACACGGGAACCATCTCCTCAACTGGTGTTATACGAAATTGTATCAGCTCGCGGGTCGAGTACGCCCGCATCCTGCTTGCCGACGGCACTCTTGTCGCTATACCGGGGGCAGCCCGGACCCGGATCTGATTCCCTCGCTGCTCGCCGCTTCAGATGTGCTCGGTACCGGATGGTTCGCTGCGGTCGACGCCGAGCGGGTGCAGGAAAGACCGTCAATGAGGCCGGGGTGGCACGGATCGAGGAACTCCCCGACGAGTTCGCAGCGGGTACCACCAAGGTTCGGGGTGCTCCGAGGACCTCGAAGCGTGTGCCGGTGTTGTCGATGAGCTCACACCGCGAACCGGGACGCACCCACGATCGGATGGTTCACTGATGATCGTGGCGACCTCAGACGATGCACGGCGGCACGCCGAACAGGTGATTGCCTCGCTGACCCCGCGACAGCAACAGGACCTGCTGCAGGCGCTCCTAGCCGATGGTGCCCAGGCATGGCTCGACGACGCCCTGCACATTGCTGATCCTGTCGTCGGGGATGTGCCGGCGCGTACTCGCGGTTTTCGGGTCCGGCTGGATCTGATCGGTGCCAAGCCCCCGGTGTGGCGTCGGCTCGAGTTTCCCGGTGATCTGACCCTGGATCGGGTGCATGTGGCGATCCAGGCTGCCATGGGCTGGTCCGATAGTCACCTGCACCGTTTCCGCACGGGCGGTGATCCCCGGTCGCCCTATTTCGTCACGCCGTTCGACATCGAGGAGGGCGAGGACGGTGTGCTCGAGGACACCGTCCGGCTCGATCAGCTGCTGAGCGGCCCGGGTGATCGCCTCTGGTACGACTACGACTTCGGGGACGGCTGGCACCACGTCCTGCAGGTCGAATCGGTTCTCGACGAACCACCTGCTGAGGTGCGCTGCACCGCCGGCCGGATGGCCTGTCCGCCGGAGGACTGCGGCGGGATGTGGGGCTATACCGAACTGGCGGCGTGGGTGCGGGCAGGGTGCGACCCGACATCGGTTCCGTCGCCGTTCGACGACGTCGAGGATGTCCGCGACTGGCTGCCGCTCGAGTGGCATCCCGACCGCTTCGATGTCGCCGAGACCACGGCCGCAATCGCATCGGCGATGGCCGCGCCGGTGCCCGTACCCGACGAGCTCGCCGCGCTGCGCACCCGACTCGAGCACCGCGGTGACCGGGCGCTGACCCACCTGCTGGAACGGGCGGCTACTCCTCCGGTGGTCGAGATCGACGAGCCGGAGGCCGCGCAGTTGCTCGAGCCGTATCTCGAGCTGCTCGACGCGATCGGCGACGGAGTGCACCTCACTGCTGCCGGTTACCTGCCACCGGCGGTGGTTGAGCAGCTCGCCGCCCGGACCGGTATCACCGGGTGGTGGATCGGCTCGGCGAATCGTGAGGATCTGACCCGGCCGCTGGCGCGGTTGCGTGCCAGCGCACGGGCACTCGGTTTGATCGGTGTGCGGAAAGGGCGAGTGACACCGACCGCGCTCGCTCGCCGATCCCGCCACGAGCCGGTGGCGTTGTGGCGGCACATCGTGTCCCGATTACCGATAGGCAGGATCGATTTCGAGCGACAGGCCGGTTGGGCGGCTCTGGCTGTCGTTGCGAGCGGCGCCCCGGCCGAGGAGTGGAACCGCGAGATCCGCGCCGTGCTCCTCGGACTCGGATGGCGTGTGGCAGACCGTCCGTCGTTCGCTGCCATCGCTGTCGACAGCCCCACACTCGAGGTGTTGGAGTTTCTTGCCGGGCGGGCCCGCAGTGGGCGGCTGACCGGTCTGCATCCAGCCGTTGCGGCGACCGCTCGTGCCGCGATCAGTCTCTGAACCCAGGAGTCGTTCGCGTGTCCGCTGGACAGTGGACATGCCCTCGGCGAGCGCACCGCTGGTCCCCATTCGATCCTGCTGTTGCCGGTGACCGGCCGGGGACGTTGTTCTGTCAGCCGGTCGGTTCGATCGTGAGACCGGACCGACGGCGGTCCAGGCCGGCGCCGGCCTGGACCCATACGTCGACTGGGATGCGGATGGGCGACTCGATGACCAAGCACTCGAGTCCGTAGCTATTCACATGGGACTGTCGGACCCGGTGAAGACAGGCGAGCTGAAAAGTGTGTAGCAGCAAAGCGGCTGATGAACACGACTGTCATTCCCTGGCGGTCGTGGTCGGTGCCTCGCTGTCGTCACCCGTTCGCGTATCCTCGAGCGCAAGCGCCTCGGCAAGCTTGTGCCTTCCGCGGCCATCTACACCGACCGGATCCGCGGCCGGCATCGGAGGTCGCAGGCGCGGATTCGATTGTTCCCTGCTGAGGCGGTGGCCGGAATCGACCTCCAAGATGGCAGGTATCGGAGTGTCCGACGGTATTCACCCGGACCGTGCGGACTCGAGCCCTGTCTCGTGTGCCGAATGTTCCTCGGTCGGGTCACGGATGGCGCAGTGTGGGTTGACATAGGGACCGTGATATCGGCAAACGCCCGCGTCAACGAGTCGTATGCGTGCCGTCGAGGGCGCCGGGCGCTCGAGGTGTCGAGGCGAGGGTGGTGACCCGAAGTCGACGCACGTGCGGTGCGGGCACGTATGGCAGTCGGTTACGCGTCGTGAGGCGGTTGCCGTCTGCGGCTGAGGGGTATCTGCATGCCGAGGTAACGCTTCCTTGTTGTGCATGAATGGGCAGGCGCGTTCACCGAGCACAGCGTGCAGCAGCGGTCCTCTTCGCTGCGAGGTCCGTCGCGAGCTGTTCGCGCACTGCTTGTCGATGTTCGCCGGTTGCCGGTCGAGCCTGGGGGATCGAGGTGGCGACGAGGGCACGGTGGCGGGTCTTGATGATCCGGTGTGCTGCATCTGTCGGGGTTTCGTCCTTGTGCGTTCGGCCGTGGATCTTTAGTTCGGTGGGGGAGGGGCCGGACCAATCGAGGCGGGAGAGTCGAAATGCCACCATCCGTAGCGGCGAGGTCATCGCGTGTGCGGTGGGCCATGTCCACCCGCGAGTGGTGCCGTCGTGGTTGAGGGCGTGAGCGATGTCGATGCCTGTCCAGCGGTCGGTGTCGATGCCGGCATCGGTCAGGAGGTCGCAGACCGATCCGATGTGCCCTCGGCGTCTGCCGGTTGCCTCGTCGATCCCGACGATCGTGCGTAGCGCGGGGACGCGGTCGATCAGTTGGGCGGCTGCTCGTTGGAGGGCCAGCGGTCGGGACGTGGTCGGTGTCGAGGTCTTCTCGCCTGCGCGTGTGCGCGCTTGGTGATCTTTCCTGACGGAAAGACACAAGGATAAAGAACCACTAGGGGATTGGGGTGCGGAAGCCAGTGAGCTGCGTTGGGTTGGCGAAATAGACCGGGTGGCAGAGGTTCCGCTCTTGGGAGCGGAGCGTGTCGTTCGTTGCCGCGGCCGTCGCCGTGGCTGCTGGCGTGGTGTCGGCGGTGCGGGCATGGTCTCGACGGCCCATGCGGGTGCGGAGAGTGCCCATACGCTGGCAGCGCCGATCTGCGGTCGAGCAGGGAGTTGGCCGTGGACTTGTGAGTGGAGGCGGGCGGCGGCTTGACGTTCGGTGGCGTTGAGTTTTTTGCCGCGGGCCAGTTCGACGCCGAGGTCGAGTGTTTTCAGTGCGCGTCGGCCGCGTTTGAGTTGGTCGACCGACAGGCTGTCGTTGGTGGCGAGGGTGGCCAGGGCTGCGCAGACGTGGCGGCCGGTGGCCGATTCGGCGTAGTGGGCGTGGGCGGCGCAGACCCTCAGGAACGTCTGGGCGGCGATGCCGTGGCGTGTGAGGGCGGCCCGGCCGCGTTCGGTGTGAGTGACGATCCATTCGCACAAGGTCAGCCAGTAGCGGCGGCTGTGCCAGGTCGGGATACGGGCGTATGCGCCCGCGGGGATAGGTAGGGAGAGTGCGGCGCCGGTTCCGGGAGGTTGGGCGTCGAGCAGGTCGTCGACAGCGTCCTCGTCGGGATGGTCCTGCGTATAAACGCGCCTACCCATTC